>NZ_JAUHUK010000012.1:0-201813 GCF_030417915.1 Pseudomonas sp. C32
GGACCAGGGATCGCAATATGCAAGCCGACTCTTTCGCCAGCGGTTGTGGCGATACCGCATGCGCCAGAGCATGAGTCGACGAGGAAACTGCTGGGATAACGCACCGATGGAGCGCGTATTTCGCAGCTTGAAAACAGAATGGATACCGACCGTGGGCTATCGAACAGCGCAGGAAGCACAGAGAGATATAAGCCATTTTTTGATGCATCGCTACAACTGGATTCAGCCTCATCAATTCAACGATGGGTTGGCACCAGCGCGGGCCGAGGAAAAACTTAACGTCGTGTCCGGAATTAGTTGACCACTACAGTATCGCCAATGCGCCGCAGTCATAAACTTCTCGTCGGAAATGCCAAGACAAACATAAAACTGCTTCTTAGTACGTGAGGCTTAAGGATCACATACTAATAATTTCAGTCCTCACACCCTGCCTTTCCTGCCCCGAACTTCCAAGCCAACCAACACAATGGTGCATACGCCACAGTTAAGCCGATCATCCAGGAACCGCCCGCCCCCACCCACATTGCCACAGGCAGCAGCCAGCCGACATTAATGACGACGATGGATAAAGTGATGACTCTATGCCCTTTAAAGTATCTTGAGGCCTGCTGATAAGCATGGCTGCGGTGAGCCTGGTATATTTTATCCCCCCGGATCAGCCGCATTACGAGGGTCCAGGTCGCATCGACGATAAATACACCCAGTAGAATCAGCCAGCTCCAGAGTAACTGTGGCACTGTCCATGCTGCCTGTATTGCTAGCGCACCTAATACAAGCCCCAAGAAGCCGCTACCGGCGTCTCCCATAAAAATACGTGCGGGGGGGAAATTCCAGAAAAGAAAGCCGACTACTGCTGCCGCTAACAACAGGGGGCCCCATACAAGCTCAATGACGCCCGCAACCCAATACACCAAGCAAATGGCTAGGCAGACACTGATCGCTTCAACACTGGCCAGTCCGTCGATTCCGTCCATAAAGTTGTAGAGGTTGAGCATCCAAACCAGATAAACAAGTGCCAGGAAGTTACCGAACCATCCCATATCAACGGCAACACCAAAGAGATCGATCGGAGGGAAGCCATTCAACCAATACAACGCCCATGCTGCGGCAATGAAGTGCCCAAGCAATCGCCACCTGGCGGCAATATGCCCATGGTCATCGGCGAACCCTATTACAGCAACGAACAAACCTGAGCCGAGCAGTCCACAAAAAGCTGCCGGGTTCAACATGTTCAGCCCAGCGAGTACGGGCAGCGCGAGGAGGAAAGACGTCACTATGGCCACCCCTCCCCCACGCGGTGTGGGATTCGTGTGGGAACTGCGCTCGTTGGGAATATCAATAAGACTCTTGGCCAAGGCATAACGATGCAATAGAAACGTCAGCCCCCAAGACACAAAGATCACCGCGATTAGCAGCCACCAAACAGTCATCTCGCTTGTTTTCCCTGATAATAGCCAGCGGTTTGTAGCATGGCATTGTCCATATTGACGGGCGGCGTCCACCCAAGTAACTCACGATTTTTGTTGATATCAACCTGGAGCGATCCACATAATCGCTGAGCGACAGCCTGTTTGCCCAAGGTCGACATTGCCAGCTTCAATAGACACTCAGGTATCGGCAAAAGCCGGGCAGGCTTGCCTAGTGCCCCAGACAAACGACGCAACAGTTGAGTAGTGGATAAGTCTTCGCCATCGCTGACCAGAAAAGTCTGATTGGCCGCTGCGGGATGATCAATACAGGTCACGATAAGGCTTACCAGGTTTGCTATGGCTACCAGGCTTCGTTGATTGCGAATAGCTCCAAACGGTAATGGTATACCTCGGTTCAGCCAACTCAGCATATTCAGGAAGTTCGCTTTGACACCAGGCCCATAGACCAGCGGTGGGCGGATAATTACCACTTCCATACCGGTTTCATCGCCCAGTTGCTTTAATGATACTTCTGCTTCGTACTTAGACACGCCGTACGGATCTAGCGGATTCGGACAATCATCAGCTTTGAACGGCTTGCCCAACAGGGTACTTTCGCCGTTCACTTTGATCGAACTGATGAAGATGAAGCGCTTGACCCCGGATTCGGCTGCGCGCCTTGCTAGCCGGAGAGTACCTTCCACGTTGACCTTACGAAATTCGGTCAGTGGATCTACAGCGCCTTCCTTCATGACATGCACCCGGGCTGCAGCGTGAATGACGACTTGCGCAGCACTGAGTGAGGGCAAAAGCAGGGGTTGCGTCAGGTCAAAGGGTTCTACCGTACAGAGTCCATGCAATCGCGTGGCACCTCGGACAGCGGCAATGACCTTGAACCTCTTGTCCACCAGAAGCCTGAACACCAGCGCTTCCCCCACGAACCCGCTTGCCCCAGTAACCAATACCTTGGGGACACTCATTTAGCTTTCTTCCCTATCAGCGCGGTGGCCCAGCAAATACAAAAAAAGAACACTTTATCCCTTACTCGTCGCCTACACCTCCAGCCGCTGAACGATAACCTCATCAGTTGAAGACGTCCCAACGGTAGCCAAGTTTGGACAAAGGGGTCATCGCCGCGCTCTACCAGCCGCGCAATCAACTGAACCTGATTGAACCACCAGCCATCATGAATAGTTTTATAACGGGATATCAGCGGACTCAAGCCGGTATTGGCACCGACCTGATTGCGTTCGTGCTGGCGATAGTCCATTGATGGTATCGGATCGATATACCATCGATAACTATTGCTGCGGGCAAAGGCATAGCAATACCAGTCGTGCAGACTCACTTCCTGCAGTAGCTGCCAGTTGATAAGCGTCTGGGCCTTTATTGACGTGGCCAGCTTTTTACTCATTACGTACGTGCAACCGGGCCCCGCCGCTTCGAAGAGAAAGTCCCACGAAACTTGAGGCTGCGCCTTATCTAGCAAACGGGTTTTGCCGTTAGGCCAAAAAGCGGTGACATTGCTGGAGTAGGCATCAACTTGGCGGGCTGATAGGGTTTGGGTCGCACGCTGCAATTTATCCGTGTTCCAGACATCATCCTGATCGCAAAAAGCTACGAAGTCGTAGGAGTCGAAACCGACATCGCGGATCAATCGAAAAAAATTGCGGGAGGCTCCGCCGAATACTCCTGCGGCCGGCAAGACGATGATGCGAGGATGCAGGGCAGCGTAGGCCATACACCAAGATTCGGTTCCGTCGATAGAAGGATCGATACTGATGTAAAGTGTGACGTTGACACCTGTCTGAGCAAGGATCGAGGCCAACTGTTCCTCGATCCACTGCATGCCATTGTAGGCTGCTAGCAATACCGCAACCTTGGGATACTTTACGGGCATGACTTCCCTGCCTAAATCTGTTGAGCACATCTACTCGGAAGGATTACGCCTTCAAATCAGTTAGAAGGTGAGTCCAGCAGCTTTTGCAGGTACTGACCGTAACCAGTCTTCTTCAGGGCTTCAGCTTGAGCGCCCAACTGCGCGGCAGTGATCCAACCGTTGCTGTAGGCAATCTCTTCCAGACAGGCAACTTTCAAACCTTGACGCTGCTCGATGGTATGCACGAAGTGACTGGCTTCAAGCAACGAATCATGCGTACCGGTATCAAGCCAGGCGAAACCACGACCAAGCATTTCGACACTGAGGGTCTTGCGCTCAAGATAAGCAAGGTTCACATCGGTGATTTCCAGCTCGCCGCGCTCGGAAGGCTTGATACTCTTGGCGATCTCGACTACTTCGTTGTCGTAGAAATACAAACCGGTTACCGCATAGTTAGACTTGGGTTCCAACGGTTTCTCTTCAATGCTAAGAGCACGACCGGTAGCATCGAATTCAACCACGCCAAAACGCTCAGGATCGGAGACGTGATAGCCGAACACTGTTGCGCCAGCTTGCTGATTGGTTGCTGAACGCAAGTTGTCCGAGAAGTGCTGACCATAAAAGATGTTGTCACCCAGAATCAGGCAGCAAGGATCTTTACCGATGAACTCTTCGCCGATGATGAACGCTTGAGCCAGACCGTCCGGGCTAGGCTGTTCGGCGTAAGTCAGCTTGATGCCATACAGGCTGCCGTCACCCAACAGCTTGCGAAAAGACGGCAAATCTTCAGGCGTGGAGATGATCAGAATCTCTCGCATACCCGCAAGCATGAGCACCGACAAAGGATAAAAAATCATCGGCTTGTCGTAGATCGGCAGCATCTGCTTGGAAACACCAAGGGTCAACGGATGCAGGCGCGTGCCCGAGCCGCCAGCTAGGATGATACCTTTACGATTTGTCGTGGTCATTTGTTCAGAACTTCCCTAAGCATTCGGGTTACGCCACTTTGCCAATCCGGCAAGTGTAGAGAAAAACTGTCACGCAGCTTCTGAGTATTCAAACGCGAATTCAGGGGACGGCGTGCAGGTGTCGGGTAAGCGGTGGTTTCGATCGGGTTGATTGCCGTGACTGCGAGTTGCTCGCCATTGGCCTGAGCAAAACCGATCACATGGCTTGCATAACCGTGCCAGGATACTTCGCCACCAGCGGCCAGATGATACAAGCCTGCCAACTCCGGGCGCTGCATGACTTGCTGTATGGCCAGCGCAGTCACATCAGCGATCAGATCAGCACCTGTCGGCGCACCGACCTGGTCCGCGATCACGCTCAGCGTCTCGCGATCCTTGGCCAGACGCAGCATGGTTTTGGCAAAGTTGTTACCACGAGCGCCGTAAACCCAACTGGTGCGAAAGATCAGGTGCTTGCAACCAGACGCTGTAATCGACTGTTCACCGGCCAGCTTGCTGGCACCGTAGTGATTCACTGGCGCGACGGCATCTATCTCTTGCCATGACCGCGAACCTTGACCGCTGAAAACGTAGTCGGTCGAGTAATGAATCAGCCAACCGCCTAAAGAAGCGACCTCCTCAGCCATGACCTGACTGGCTAGTCCGTTAACACGGTCGGCCAGTTCGGTCTCGGTCTCAGCCTTATCGACCGCGGTATAGGCTGCGGCATTGACGATGATGTCAGGCTTGACCTGACGGATCGTGGCGCGCAATGCCTCCAGATCGGACAGATCACCACATAATCCATCAACGGTATGGCGATCCAGTGCAAGCAGCTCACCCAATGGTGCAAGTGAGCGTTGCAGCTCCCAGCCGACTTGGCCGTTCTTCCCAAGTAGGAGGATTTTCATGCCTTGCTCGAACGATCCGAATAGTTCTGGTCGATCCACTGCTGATAGCTGCCACTCTTCACGTGAGCTACCCACTCGGTGTTGCTCAGGTACCATTCGACGGTCTTGCGAATGCCGGTTTCAAAGGTTTCTTCCGGCGTCCAACCCAGCTCACGCTGGATTTTGCTGGCGTCGATTGCGTAACGCTGATCGTGGCCCGGGCGATCCTGAACATAGGTGATCAGGCTGGCGTGCGGACGATGAGCGGAATCTGGACGCAGTTCGTCGAGCAGTGCACACAGGGTATTCACCACTTCGATGTTTTGCTTCTCGTTATGGCCGCCGATATTGTAAGTCTCGCCAATCACGCCTTCGGTCACGACTTTGTACAGTGCGCGGGCGTGGTCTTCGACATAGAGCCAGTCACGAACCTGATTACCTTTGCCGTAGACCGGCAGCGGCTTGCCTTCCAGTGCGTTGAGAATGATCAGCGGGATCAACTTCTCAGGGAAGTGGCACGGACCGTAGTTATTCGAACAGTTGGTGACCAGCGTCGGCAGGCCGTAGGTCCGAGCCCAAGCACGAACCAGGTGATCGGAGCTGGCCTTGCTGGCCGAATACGGCGAGCTTGGCTGATACGGTGTGGTTTCGGTGAAAAGGTCTTCCGGACCTTCGAGGTCTCCGTAGACTTCGTCGGTGGAAATATGGTGGAAGCGGAAGTTGGCTTTGCGCGCATCATCCAGTGCCGCCCAATAATGGCGTGCGGCTTCCAGCAAGGTGTAGGTGCCGATGATGTTGGTCTGGATGAATTCAGACGGACCCGAGATCGAGCGATCAACGTGAGACTCTGCGGCCAGGTGCATGATGGCATCCGGTTGATGTTCACGCAGGACACGGTCCACTTGATCACGGTCGCAAATGTCGACGCGTTCGAACACATAACGCGAGTTCTGGCTGACTTCGGCCAGCGACTCAAGATTACCGGCATAAGTCAGTTTATCGACGTTAACGACAGAGTCGTTAGTGTTGGAGATGATATGACGAATGACTGCCGAGCCGATAAACCCGGCGCCGCCGGTGACTAGAATTTTCACGCAAAATCTACCCTTAAGTTGCTGACAGGGCCGCCAACCGCGCACTGTCCAATCCATGAATGCAAAAGCCATCAAGTAAGCCGTGGCATCTGACAGAGTCAGTCGGGAATTTCCCTATCGACCAAGCGCAGCATTTTACAGCTTAATGAAGGTTTTACTAATGGATATGGATAAGCTGCGACGCAAATTCGACGCGCATAACGGGTTTGTCGCATTCAGACAAGGCGCTTGCGTGAGGCTTTGGACGAGCGTCCCAGAAACCAGCCCAGAACCGGCCCAATCACCATGCCAATAAGCAGTGCAACAACCACGACCAATGACACCGGCAACTGCGGCCCCGCCCAACCCAAGAACAGCAGAGAGACTGATTGCTGATTCTCGAGAACGAACGCCAGGATCGCCAAAATCAGCAGCAGGACGAATACCGCGAGCAATACGCGCTTGAGGTTACGCATCAGCGATTCCTTGAATGGCGACGACTGTCAAAGCCCCTCCTCCTCGTCCTCGTTCACCCGATCACGCAGTTCTTTGCCCGGCTTGAAATGCGGAACGAACTTGCCGTCGAGGCTGACGGACTGACCGGTTTTAGGATTGCGGCCTACGCGCGGCGCGCGGTAGTGCAGGGAGAAACTGCCAAAACCACGGATCTCGATGCGATCACCGGTGGCCAGACATTGGGACATTTGCTCAAGCATGGTCTTGATAGCCAGCTCCACATCCTTGGATGAGAGCAGCCCTTGATGGGTGACAATTCGTTCGATCAACTCCGACTTCGTCATATTTTTCCCTTCTTTTTCAAGCAGCTAGGAAAAGCGCTTCAAAGGTTTTAGCATGCCTGCATCATTTTGAACAGCCCGAGTTTTATCACCCTTCTACCGATACCAAAGTGCTCACCTCGAAGGTTCGGCAAGATGGAGCAAGGCCGCACACTCACCTGCAAATCACCAACATCGTGCGAGTCAGAAAACCCGCAGGATTGAACCCAAAGGGGAAAACCTCTTCTTCCTTGACATCATCTGATCTGGCGACAACCTGATAACCCGCCCCCTTGCACTCCTTCGCCGCACGCTTTTCACACCGCTCCCACTCCGACCCCAAGCCCGAACAATCGACTTCGATACCACTGACTCCACGCACCGCGTGAGTTTTGGCATTTGTGGCACAGCCTGCCAACGTCAGTACCGCTATCGCGACAACAAGCTTGTTCATTCACCTCCTTACTTCAGGTAGCCGACCGGAAGGGGGCGGCGACATAAACTATAGACTAGCTGCAAATAAGCGATTGATCCGACTAAAGAAAAAGACCATGGGCGAACACAAGGGTTTCATATCAACCCCCACGATCGGCGGACCCATCAAATTTCAGGCACAAAAAAGGGCGACCGAAGTCGCCCTTTTTTACAGAAAGTCAGAACTTAGTTCTGTTTTTCCGCTTGTGCAGCACGCAGCAGGTCACCCAGAGTGGTGGCTACTGGAGCGTCGCTACCAGTTGCTGGCTTGTCGCGCAGGCTCTGGATAGCTTCTTTCTCGTCTTCAACGTCTTTCGACTTGATCGAGAGCTGGATTACGCGGCTCTTGCGGTCAACGCTGATGATCTTGGCTTCTACTTCTTCGCCTTCTTTCAGAACGTTGCGCGCGTCTTCAACGCGGTCACGGCTGATTTCGGAGGCTTTCAGAGTCGCTTCGATATCGTCGGCCAGAGTGATGATGGCGCCTTTAGCGTCAACTTCCTTCACGATGCCTTTAACGATGGCGCCTTTGTCGTTCTCTTGAACGTACTCGGAGAACGGATCGCTTTCCAGTTGCTTGATACCCAGGGAGATGCGCTCGCGCTCTGGGTCAACCGACAGGATAACGGTGTCCAGCTCGTCGCCCTTCTTGAAACGGCGTACGGCTTCTTCGCCCACTTCGTTCCAGGAGATGTCGGACAGGTGAACCAGGCCGTCGATGCCGCCGTCCAGACCAATGAAGATACCGAAATCGGTGATCGACTTGATGGTGCCGGAGATTTTATCGCCCTTGTTGAACTGGCCAGAGAAATCTTCCCATGGGTTAGATTTGCACTGCTTGATGCCCAGGGAGATACGACGACGCTCTTCGTCGATGTCCAGAACCATAACTTCCACTTCGTCGCCGACTTGTACGACTTTCGAAGGGTGGATGTTCTTGTTGGTCCAGTCCATTTCGGAAACGTGTACCAGACCTTCAACGCCTTCTTCCAGCTCAGCGAAGCAGCCGTAGTCGGTCAGGTTGGTTACACGCGCGGTAACGCGAGTGCTTTCTGGGTAACGGGCTTTGATAGCAACCCATGGATCTTCGCCCAGTTGCTTCAGGCCCAGGGAAACACGATTGCGCTCGCGATCGTACTTCAGAACCTTGACATCGATCTCGTCGCCAACGTTGACGATTTCGGAAGGATGCTTGATACGCTTCCAAGCCATGTCGGTAATGTGCAGCAGGCCATCGACGCCACCCAGATCGACGAATGCGCCGTAATCGGTGAGGTTCTTGACGATACCTTTGACTTGTTGGCCTTCCTGCAGGGATTCCAGCAGAGCTTCGCGCTCGGCGGAGTTCTCGGCTTCCAGGACGCTACGACGGGAAACGACAACGTTGTTGCGCTTCTGGTCCAGCTTGATGACCTTGAATTCCAGCTCTTTGCCTTCCAGGTGCGTGGTGTCGCGCACTGGACGGACGTCAACCAGAGAACCTGGCAGGAACGCACGGATGCCGTTAACGTCGACAGTGAAGCCGCCTTTAACCTTACCGTTGATAACGCCCTTGACCACTTCTTCGGCTGCGAAGGCTGCTTCCAGAACAATCCAGCATTCAGCGCGTTTGGCTTTTTCACGGGACAGCTTGGTTTCACCAAAGCCGTCTTCAACCGAGTCCAGAGCAACGTGAACTTCGTCACCGACGTTGATGTTCAGTTCGCCAGCGTCGTTGTAGAACTGCTCAAGCGGGATGAGTGCTTCAGACTTCAGGCCAGCGTGAACGGTTACCCAGCGAGCTTGGTAATCGATATCAACGATAACACCGGTGATGATGGAGCCTGCCTGAAGGTTCAGGGTTTTTAGGCTTTCTTCAAAGAGTTCCGCAAAGCTTTCGCTCATTTTAATTCCTGTTGATGAGGGCGAAGAAAACGCCCATCTCCACACCCCAGACGGTGTGGGTTAGTTTCATTTAAAAGAAGCCACCGCAGGACTATGACTGGTCCCCTGCGGCCCTCTTGGTCACCCGGCGATATCGCGAATGGCGATCTCGCTCATGATGCGTTCCAGCACCTGTTCGATGGACAATTCCGTGGAATCCAGCTGTATGGCGTCAGCCGCCGGTTTGAGCGGGGCTACCGCTCGCTGGGTGTCACGCTCATCGCGTGCACGTATCTCATCTAGCAGACTCGACAGACTAACACCCTCGACTTTGCCCTTCAACTGCAAATATCGACGGCGTGCCCGCTCCTCGGCACTGGCGGTCAGGAAAATCTTCAGCGGTGCGTCCGGAAAAACCACCGTTCCCATGTCGCGTCCGTCCGCCACCAGGCCCGGCGCTTCCTGAAAAGCACGTTGGCGCTGCAGCAGCGCCTCACGTACAGCCGGCAGCGCAGCCACTTGGGAGGCACCGGAACCGACGCTTTCGGTGCGGATGACGTCGCTGACTTCATCGCCTTCCAGAATGATTCGCTGCAACTGACCTTCGGTCGCGGCAATGAACTGAACATCCAGATGAGCGGCAAGTTTCTTCAGCAATTCTTCGTTGGTCAGATCGACGCCATGGTTATGGGCAGCGAACGCCAGCAGTCGGTACAACGCACCGGAGTCCAGCAGATTCCAGCCCAGACGCTTGGCCAGAATCCCGGCTACCGTGCCTTTGCCCGAACCGCTTGGCCCATCGATGGTGATGACCGGTGCAATGCTGATCACGACTGTGCCTCTTGCGCAACGCGGATGCCGACCTGCGCGCACAGCGCGAGGAAGTTGGGGAACGAGGTCGCGACGTTGGCGCAATCATGGATGCGGATCGGGGCTGTAGCGCGCAGCGAGGCAACGCTGAAGGCCATCGCAATCCGGTGGTCGCCGTGACCATGCACTTCGCCGCCGCCGATCGAGCCACCGTCAATGATGATGCCATCCGGGGTTGGCTCGCACTTGACGCCCAGCGCCAGCAAGCCATCAGCCATGACCTGGATACGGTCCGACTCCTTGACCCGCAGCTCTTCTGCGCCAGTCAACACGGTACGCCCTTCGGCGCAGGCTGCCGCCACGAACAGCACCGGGAATTCGTCGATCGCCAAGGGCACCAGCTCTTCGGGAATCTCGATACCCTTGAGTTTAGCTGCCCGTACGCGCAGGTCGGCTACTGGTTCGCCACCCACTTCACGCTGGTTTTCCAGCGTGATGTCGGCGCCCATCAGACGCAGGATGTCGATGACACCAGTGCGGGTCGGGTTGATGCCGACGTGCTCCAGCACCAGCTCCGAACCTTCGGCGATCGATGCAGCCACCAGGAAGAAAGCCGACGAAGAGATATCGCCCGGCACTTCGATATGAGTGGCCGTCAGTTTGTTGCCGGATTCGACCGACGCGGTTGCACCGTCGACGCTGACCGGGTAACCGAAGCCACGCAGCATGCGTTCGGTGTGATCGCGGGTCGGCGCAGGCTCGGTCACGGTGGTTTTGCCTTCGGCATACAGACCGGCCAACAGCAGGCAGGATTTAACCTGGGCACTGGCCATCGGCATGGTGTAGGTCAGGCCTTTGAGCTTGTGACCACCACGAATGATCATCGGTGGACGACCTTCAGCGGCGGTCTCGATCACCGCACCCATTTCACGCAGCGGATTGGCCACGCGATTCATCGGGCGCTTGGACAGCGAGGCGTCGCCGGTCAGGGCGCTGTCGAAGTTCTGCGCAGCCAGCAGACCGGAAAGCAGACGCATCGATGTGCCGGAGTTACCCAGATAGATCGGACCCGGCGCAGGCTTCAGGCCATGCAGGCCGACGCCGTGAATGGTCACGCGACCGTGGTGCGGACCTTCGATCACGACGCCCATGTCACGGAACGCCTGCAAGGTCGCCAGGGCGTCTTCGCCCTCGAGGAAACCTTCGACTTCGGTGACGCCTTCAGCCAGGGAGCCAAGCATGATCGAACGGTGGGAAATCGATTTGTCACCTGGTACGCGAATCCGACCGGACAGGCGGCCACCAGGTTGAGCCAGGAAAATCAGATCGTTGGAATTCATAGCGTCCACATAGGCCCTGCGGGCCAGGATTTTACTGAAATGCTCGCGGGCAACCCGGGCGCGAGTGAAAACGCCCAACAATTGGTGCCCATCCCCTGCATCGACCGCGTCGCGCAAGGCGTCGAGGTCGCTGCGAAATGTATCGAGTGTGCGCAGGACAGCTTCGCGGTTGGCGAGGAAGATGTCGTGCCACATGACCGGGTCGCTTCCGGCGATTCTTGTGAAATCGCGGAAACCGCCCGCAGCGTAACGGAAGATCTCAAGATTTTCATTGCGCTTGGCCAGTGAATCGACCAAACCGAATGCCAGCAAGTGCGGCAGATGACTGGTCGCCGCGAGGACTTCGTCGTGACGTTCGACCTGCATGTGTTCGACATCGGCACCCAGCTCGCGCCACAAGCGGTCGACCACCGCCAACGCTGCCGGATCGGTTTGATCCAGTGGCGTCAGAATGACTTTATGGCGACGGAACAATTCAGCATTGGAGGCTTCCACCCCGCTCTGCTCGGAACCGGCAATCGGATGCCCGGGCACGAAGTTCGCCGGCATGCCGCCAAATGCCTCAGTCGCTGCGCGCACAACGTTACCCTTGGCGCTGCCGACGTCGGTCAAAACCGCCTTACCCAGATCCATGCCAGCCAACCGGCCAAGCATTTTTTCCATGGCCAGAATCGGCACCGCCAACTGAATGACATCAGCGCCCTGGCAAGCAACAGCCAGATCTTCTTCGCAGCGATCCACCACACCCAGCTCAACAGCCAACAGGCGCGACTGCGGATCGAGATCGACCCCCACCACTTCGCGGCACAGACCACTTTCACGCAGACCCTTGGCAAACGAACCGCCGATCAACCCCAGACCGACCACCACCAGGCGCCCGATCATAGGTTCAGCAGATTGCGGTGCAGTGACATCAACCACGAGCCAGAACCTTGGTCAGCGCGCCAAGGAAGCGGCTGTTTTCCGCCGGCAAACCAATGGTGACGCGCAAATGGTTCGGCATGCCGTAGTTGGCTACCGGACGCACGATCACGCCTTCGCGCAGCAAGCCCTGGAAGACCGGAGCCGCTTCACGCGCCAGATCCACACAAATGAAGTTGCCCTTGGACGGAATCCAGCCCAACCCCAGCTCGCGAAAACCCGCTTCCAGTTGCTGCATGCCGGATTCGTTGAGGCGACGGCTTTCCGCCAGGTACTGATCGTCCTTCAACGCCGCACAAGCAGCGGCCTGGGCCAGGCTGTTGACGTTGAATGGCTGACGCACGCGGTTCAATACATCGGCGACCACAGCGGTGGACAAGCCGTAACCCACTCGAAGTGCGGCCAGGCCGTAAGCCTTGGAGAACGTGCGCGAAACCAGTAGGTTTGGATAGGCCGCCAGGAAGTCGAGACCGTCCGGCAGGTCGCTGCCTTCGGCGTACTCGATGTAGGCCTCATCCAGCACCACCAGCACATGTTCCGGGACATCCTGCAGGAATTCGTCCAGCGCTTCAGCGCCAAACCAGGTCCCGGTCGGGTTGTTCGGGTTGGCAATGAAGACTACGCGGGTATCGGCATCGATCGCCGCCAACATGGCAGGCAAGTCATGCCCCCACTCCTTGGCCGGAATCACTTTGGCTTGAGCGCCGACAGCCTGAGTCGCGATCGGATAAACCGCGAATGCGTGTTCACTGAACACGGCATTCAGGCCCGGTGCCAGGTAGGCACGCGCGACCAGCTCGAGAATGTCATTGGAACCGTTACCCAAGGTCACCTGGTTCAGCTCGACGCGGCACTGTTCAGCCAACAAGGTCTTGAGCGCAAAACCATTGCCGTCCGGATAGCGGGTCAGCTCGGCCAGCTCTTCGCGAATGGCTGCCAATGCCTTGGGGCTGGCACCCAACGGGTTTTCGTTGCTCGCCAGTTTGACGATGCTGGCCGGATCGAGATCCAGCTCACGCGCCAGTTCGTCCACGGGTTTGCCCGGAACGTAAGGCGAAAGTTGTTGCACGCCCGGCTGTGCCAGAGCGAGGAAATTGCCACTCATTGCTACCGCCCCTTAGAGAACTGCTTTCGGGTAGGAACCCAGCACTTTGAGTGCCACTGCTTCCTGACTGATCTTTTCCAGCACACCTTTGACCAGCGGGTCGCGGTGGTGGCCGACGAAGTCGATGAAGAACACGTAGGTCCATTTACCGCTGCGCGAAGGACGAGTCTCGATCCGCGTCAGATCGATACCGTTATCGTGGAATGGCACCAGCAACTCGTGCAACGCGCCCGGCTTGTTGCTCATCGAAACGATGATGGACGTTTTGTCGTCGCCGGTCGGTGGCACTTCCTGATTACCGATCATCAGGAAGCGCGTGGAGTTGTCCGGGCGATCCTCGATCTTCTCGGCCAATCGGGTCAGACCGTACAGGCCCGCCGCCATGTCGCCGGCAATCGCCGCCGAGTTCCACTCTCCCTTGACCCGCTTGGCCGCTTCGGCGTTGCTGGACACCGCCACGCGCTCGACATTCGGGTAATGGGCGTCCAGCCATTTGCGGCACTGGGCCAGGGACTGGGCGTGGGAATAGATGCGGCTGATGCTGTCGGTCTTGGTGTTTTCGCCCACCAACAGGTGATGGTGGATGCGCAACTCGACTTCGCCGCAGATCACCATGTCATGTTCGAGGAAGCTGTCGAGGGTGTGGTTGACCGCGCCTTCGGTGGAGTTTTCCACCGGGACCACGCCAAAATTCACCGCACCTGCCGCCACTTCGCGGAACACTTCGTCGATCGCCGCCATCGGCTTGCTGATCACGGCGTGGCCGAAATGCTTCATGGCCGCCGCTTGGGTAAAGGTGCCTTCAGGACCGAGGTACGCCACTTTCAGCGGCTGCTCGAGCGCCAGGCACGAAGACATGATTTCGCGGAACAGCCGCGCCATCTCTTCGTTGCCCAACGGCCCCTGATTGCGCTCCATGACTCGTTTGAGCACCTGAGCTTCACGCTCAGGACGATAGAACACCGGCACTTCGCCTTCGGCCAGCGAGGCCATCTTTACCCGCGCAACTTCCTGGGCGCAGCGTGCGCGCTCACTGATCAGCTCCAGGACTTTGGTGTCCAGAGCATCAATGCGAACGCGCAGTGCCTTGAGTTCTTGCTCAGACATTAGCCATGTTCCTTCTCGAACTCTGCCATGTACGAAACCAGTGCGTTGACCGCAACAATGTCGACGGCGTTATAGATGGAAGCGCGCATGCCACCCACGGAGCGGTGACCCTTGAGGTTCAGCAGGCCACGTTCGTCGGCACCGGCCAGGAACGGCTTGTCCAGACGGTCGTCCGCGAGGCGGAACGGCACGTTCATCCACGAGCGGTCCGGCTCGTTGATCGGGTTGCTGTAGAGGCCGCTGGCGTCGATGAAGTCGTAAAGCGTGCGCTTTTTCACTTCATTGAGCTTGCCGATGGCTTCGACACCACCCTGCTCCTTCAGCCATTCGAACACCAGACCGGACAAGTACCAGGCCAGGGTCGGCGGCGTGTTGTACATCGAGCCGTTATCGGCCGCGACCTTGTAGTTGAGCATGGTCGGGCAGATGGAGCGCGCGTGACCCAGCAGGTCTTCGCGAACGATGTTGACCACGATGCCGCTCGGGCCGATGTTTTTCTGGGCGCCGGCGTAGATCATGCCGAAACGCGAAACATCCACCGGGCGCGACAGGATGTCCGAAGACATGTCGGCTACCAGCGGAACGTCGCCGGTTTCCGGGATCCACTGGAATTCCAGGCCGCCGATGGTTTCGTTCGGCGCGTAATGAACGTAGGCCGCGTCTTTCGACAGCTTCCATTCGTTCTGGCCGGGAATGGCGAAATAGTCGTAAGGCTTGGCGGTGGCAGCCACATTGACATTGCCGAAGCGCGAAGCTTCTTCGATCGCTTTCTGCGACCAGATACCGGTGTCGATATAGTCGGCAGAGCCGTTTTCCGGCAGCAGGTTCAGAGGGATCTGAGCGAACTGCTGGCTGGCGCCACCTTGCAGGAACAGCACTTTATAGTTCGAGGGGATATTCAGCAGATCACGCAGATCCTGCTCGGCCTTGGTGGCGATGGACACGAACTCATCACTGCGATGGCTCATTTCCATGACCGACAGGCCCTTGCCGTGCCAGTCAAGGAGTTCACCCTGGGCGCGCTTCAGGACAGCTTCGGGAAGCGCCGCAGGACCGGCACAGAAGTTATAGGCTCTCTTGCTCACATCCAATCTCGCTCTGATTTGGTGGTATCACGCAATAAATCTGTAAACACTGAAACCCTGTAGGAGCTGTCGAGTGAAACGAGGCTGCGATCTTTCCCGATCCCCATGAAGCAAGATCAAAAGATCGCAGCCTCGTTTCACTCGACAGCTCCTACAGGTCCTACATTCAAACGGGAGAAACAAGAAGGGGGCGAATTTTCATCCGCCCCCTGTTTACCCGCTTACTCTTGTGGTTCTTCGTCAGCGGCGGCGTCGAGCTGTTGGTCTTCGACAGCGTCGTCGATCACAACTTCACCCTCGAACACGGCACCCTCTTCGCCTTCCAGCTCTTCGCCTTCGACTTCCGACGGTTCCTGAACCCGTTCCAGCCCGACCAGCGTTTCGTCGCTGGCCAGTTTGATCAGGGTCACGCCCTGGGTGTTACGACCCAGGCTGGACACTTCGTCGACACGGGTACGTACCAGCGTGCCCTGGTCGGAAATCAGCATGATTTCTTCGCCATCAAGCACCTGGACCGCGCCGACCAGACGGCCGTTACGGTCGTTGCTGACCATGGCGATAACGCCTTGACCGCCACGTTTGTACTCAGGGAACTCGGTGATCGCGGTGCGCTTGCCGAAGCCACGCGCCGAAGCGGTGAGGATCTGGCTGCCTTCTTCCGGGATCAGCATGGAAATCAGCTTCTGGCCTTCTGGCAGACGCATGCCGCGGACACCGCGAGCGGTACGGCCCATGGCGCGAACGTCAGTTTCCTTGAAACGAGTAACCTTGCCGCCATCGGAGAACAGCATGACTTCGCGCTCGCCATCGGTAATGGCGGCAGAGATCAGTACGTCGCCTTCGTCCAGTTCCAGCGCGATCAGACCGACGCTGCGTTGACGGCTGAAGGATTCCAGCGGGGTCTTCTTCACAGTGCCTTTGGCAGTGGCCATGAAGATGAAGTGACCTTCGGTGTATTCCTCGACCGGCAGCATGGTGGTGATGTATTCATCACTGTCCAGCGGCAGCAGGTTGACCAGCGGACGACCACGGGCAGCGCGGGACGCTTCCGGAATTTCGTAGGTTTTCAGCCAGTACACTTTGCCTTTGCTGGAGAACAGCAGCAGCGTGGTGTGGCTGTTGGCGACCAGCAGGTGAGCAATGTAGTCCTCATCCTTCACACCGGTAGCCGATTTGCCTTTACCGCCACGACGCTGAGCCTGGTACGCAGCCAATGGCTGGGTCTTGGCGTAGCCACCGTGGGAAATGGTCACGACGCGCTCTTCTTCCGGGATCATGTCACCCAGGGTCAGGTCCAGACGCGCATCGAGAATCTCGGTGCGACGCACGTCGCCGTACTCGGCGCGGATCACTTCCAGCTCTTCGCGGATCACTTCCATCAGGCGCGTGGCGCTGCTGAGGATGCGGATCAGTTCGCCGATCTGGTTGAGGATCTCTTGATACTCGGCCAGCAGCTTTTCGTGTTCCAGACCGGTCAGACGGTGCAGACGCAGTTCCAGAATGGCTTGTGCCTGTTCCGGGGACAGGAAGTACTTGCCCTCGCGCAGACCGTATTGCGGGTCCAGGGTCTCCGGACGGCAAGAATCGGCACCGGCACGCTCGACCATCGCCACTACGGCGGAGGATTCCCAGGCCGTGCTGATCAGCGCTTCCTTGGCTTCCGACGGGGTTGGCGAGGCCTTGATCAGGGCGATGACCGGGTCGATGTTCGACAGGGCAACCGCTTGACCTTCAAGAATGTGCCCACGCTCGCGGGCTTTACGCAGCTCGAACACCGTACGGCGGGTAACGACTTCGCGACGGTGGCGAACGAACGCTTCCAGCAGGTCCTTGAGGTTCAGGATCCGCGGACGGCCATCGATCAGCGCAACGATGTTGATACCGAATACTGCTTGCAGCTGGGTCTGGGCATAGAGGTTGTTGAGGATGACCTCAGGCACTTCGCCGCGACGCAGCTCGATCACGACGCGCATACCGTCCTTGTCGGACTCGTCGCGCAGTTCGGTGATGCCTTCCAGTTTCTTCTCTTTAACCAGCTCGGCGATCTTCTCGATCAGACGCGCCTTGTTCAGCTGGTATGGGAGTTCGGTGATGACGATCTGCTGGCGGCCACCGACCTTGTCGATGTCTTCGATCATCGAGCGGGCGCGCATGTAAATGCGGCCACGACCGGTGCGGTAGGCTTCGATGATGCCGGCACGACCGTTGATGATCGCCGCGGTCGGGAAGTCCGGACCCGGGATGTATTGCATCAGCTCGTCGACAGTCAGCTCGGGATTGTCGATGAGCGCCAGGCAACCGTCGATGACTTCACCGAGGTTGTGCGGCGGAATGTTGGTCGCCATGCCCACGGCGATACCGCTGGAGCCGTTGACCAACAGGTTGGGAATACGGGTCGGCATGACCGCCGGGATCATTTCGGTGCCGTCGTAGTTCGGCACCCAGTCCACGGTTTCTTTATGCAGGTCAGCCAGCAGCTCGTGCGCCAGCTTGGTCATGCGCACTTCGGTGTATCGCATGGCCGCGGCGTTGTCGCCGTCCACGGAACCGAAGTTGCCCTGACCGTCTACCAGCAGGTAGCGCAAGGAGAATGGCTGCGCCATCCGAACGATGGTGTCGTACACCGCGGTATCACCGTGCGGGTGATACTTACCGATCACGTCACCGACAACACGGGCAGATTTCTTGTACGGCTTGTTGAAGTCGTTGCCCAGCTCGCTCATCGCGAACAGCACACGCCGGTGCACGGGCTTCAAGCCATCGCGCGCATCCGGCAGTGCCCGCCCGACAATTACGCTCATCGCGTAGTCGAGGTAGGACTGCTTCAGCTCGTCTTCGATATTGACCGGGAGGATTTCTTTGGCCAGTTCGCCCATGAGAAGCCTGATTCCTTTTTCTGGTGAAACTTCGTCATATCCATATGGGACCAACGAAGCTCGTCGCTGCAGGCTGAGTGCCATGCACCGACTTACGACAAATCAACGAGTTATGCCATGGATCTGCGCAGTACAGGTTGCCACTTCGGGCAACCCTGGAAACCGCCGGATGTTATCACAAGAGCCGCCACGCACCTATCCCCCTGACGCGCATGGAGAGTAGTTAGTTGACCGGTGACAGGCTTGAAGGGGACGAGAGAAGCTTAGAGCTTCTTTGAATGCAGATATGAGGCTTGGCTTGCGGATGTTTATTGACTTTTAAGGCCCCATCGCTGGCAAGCCAGCTCCTACAGGTTTTGCGCCCACCACTAACCCTGTAGGAGCTGGCTTGCCAGCGATGGCGACCTTTCAGGCACAACACCCCTTTAATGCAGACGCTTACGGCACATCAACTGCGCCATTTTCGCAGTGTCCGGGCGCTCGACGATGCCTTTTTCGGTGACGATCGCATCAATCAGGTCCGCCGGGGTCACGTCAAACACGGGATTGAACGCATCGACATCCGCCCCCACCCGCTTGCCGCCAACGTCCAGCAGTTCACGACCATCACGCTCTTCAATCGGAATGTCGTCGCCACTGGCCAGGTGCATGTCGATGGTCGAGCTCGGCGCGACAACCATGAAGCGCACGCCGTGGTGCATGGCGTTGACTGCCAATTGATAGGTGCCGATTTTGTTCGCCACGTCGCCATTGGCGGTGATCCGGTCAGCGCCGACGATCACCCAGGTAATGCCCTTGGTCTTCATGATATGGGCGGCAGCGGAGTCGGCATTGAGGGTCACGGGAATGCCCTCGTTGGCCAGTTCCCACGCAGTCAACCGCGAACCCTGCAGCCATGGACGGGTTTCGTCGGCGTACACGCGCTCGATCATGCCCTCGATGAACGCACCGCGGATCACCCCCAGCGCCGTACCGAAGCCGCCGGTGGCCAGTGCGCCGGTATTGCAGTGGGTCAGAATGGTCTGGGCATTGCCCTGGTGCTTGCGGATCAGGTCGACACCCAACTGCGCCATGGTCAGGTTGGCTTCGCGATCACTTTCGTGAATGGCGATAGCCTCGGCCTCCAGCGCCGTCAGCGGATCGGCATTTTCTTTCAGACGATCAAGTCGGTCGTGCATGCGGCCCAGCGCCCAAAACAGATTGACTGCTGTCGGACGGGAATCGGCCAGCAGCGCGAAATCCTCTTCCAGCGCCGCGTACCAGTCGCCACCCTCGGCAATTCGCTCACGGGCTGCCAGCACAATGCCGTAAGCCGCACTGATACCAATGGCCGGGGCGCCACGCACCACCATCGAGCGAATGGCTTCTGCCACGCCGGCTGCGCTGGTGTAGGCAATCCAAGTTTCCTCGAACGGCAAAATACGCTGATCCAGCAGATACAGGGCACCATCACGCCAATCGATGGCCTTAACCTTTTCCGCAGCCAACAGTCGATCGCGCATCCCACACCCCGTACTCAGTAACAAAGCCGCCGATTATAGCGAGCCCCCCGCGAAGACGCTCGGGTATACTTCGCCATCCTTTACAAAAGCACTGGAACCAACCTTCGATGCCGAACACTGCCGCTGCGCTCGACCTGTTATTACTGCCGACCTGGCTGATACCCGTCGAACCCGCTGGTGTTGTCCTCAAAGAACATGGCGTGGGCATCCGTGATGGACGCATCGTGTTTATCGGCCCACGTTCCGCTGCCCTGAAGCTTAACGCAACCGAAATTCGCGAATTGCCTGACGTGCTGCTCAGCCCCGGCCTGATCAACGCCCATGGTCACGCGGCGATGAGCCTGTTCCGCGGGCTGGCCGATGACCTGCCGCTGATGACCTGGCTGGAAAACCATATCTGGCCCGCTGAAGCCAAATGGGTCGACGAGGATTTCGTGCGCGATGGCACGGACCTGGCCATCGCCGAGCAGCTCAAGGGCGGTATCACCTGCTTTTCCGACATGTATTTTTTCCCGAAGATCGCCAGCGAACGCGTGCACAACGCCGGCATCCGTGCACAGATCGCCATTCCGATCCTCGACTTCCCGATCCCGGGCGCCAGCAGCGCGGACGAAGCCATTCGTCAGGGCGTCGAGTTGTTCGGCGATCTCAAGCATCACGAACGCATCAAGATCACCTTCGGCCCCCACGCGCCTTACACCGTGGGCGATGAGAACCTGGAAAAAATCCGTGTGATCGCCGAAGAGCTAGACGCGTCGATCCATATGCACGTGCACGAAACCGCATTCGAAGTGCAGCAGTCGGTCGAACAGCGCGGCGAACGTCCGTTGGCCCGTCTTGCGCGCCTTGGCCTGCTGGGGCCGCGTTTCCAGGCGGTTCATATGACCCAGGTCAGCGAAGAAGACCTTGCGCTGCTGGTAGAAAGCAACACCCATGTGATTCATTGCCCGGAGTCGAACCTGAAGCTGGCCAGCGGTTTCTGTCCGGTCGAGCGTTTGTGGCAGGCCGGGGTCAATGTCGCGGTCGGCACTGATGGTGCGGCCAGCAACAATGACCTCGACCTGCTGGGGGAAACCCGCACCGCTGCCCTGCTGGCCAAGGCCGTCGCCGGTTCCGCCACGGCACTGGACGCCCACCGCGCCCTGCGCATGGCCACCCTCAACGGCGCCCGGGCGCTGGGGATCGAGGCCGACGTCGGCTCGCTGGAAATCGGCAAGGCTGCGGACATCGTGGCGTTCGATCTTTCCGGCCTGGCCCAGCAACCGGTGTACGACCCGGTATCGCAGCTTATTTACGCCACCGGCCGGGACTGTGTGAAACACCTTTGGGTCGCCGGCAAACAATTGCTCGATGACCGTCGCCTGACGCGCATGGATGAACAGCAACTCAGCGCCACCGCCAAGGCCTGGGGCCAGCGCATCAGCGGCCGTACCGAATCGTAAGCCCCCCGGACCAACCCCGGGGCAACAGGATTTTTCAAGTTTTTCGAGGACTTAAACCATGAGCAACGTCGACTACGCCGAAATCGCCAAATTCGAGGCCCTGGCCCATCGCTGGTGGGACCGTGAGAGCGAATTCAAACCGCTGCACGACATCAACCCGCTGCGGGTCAACTGGATTGACGAACGCGTCAACCTGGCTGGCAAGAAGGTACTCGACGTCGGTTGCGGCGGCGGCATCCTCAGCGAAGCCATGGCTCAGCGCGGCGCCACCGTAATGGGCATCGACATGGGCGAAGCGCCGTTGGCGGTCGCGCAGTTGCATCAGCTGGAGTCCGGCGTGAGCGTCGAATACCGACAGATCACCGCTGAAGCCCTGGCCGAGGAAATGCCCGAGCAGTTCGACGTGGTCACCTGCCTGGAAATGCTCGAACACGTGCCGGACCCATCTTCGGTGATCCGTGCCTGCTTCCGCATGGTCAAGCCCGGCGGCCAGGTGTTCTTCTCGACCATCAACCGCAACCCGAAGGCGTACCTGTTCGCCATCGTCGGCGCCGAATACATCATGAAGCTGCTGCCGCGCGGCACCCACGACTTCAAGAAATTCATCCGCCCTTCCGAGCTCGGCGCCTGGAGCCGCATGGCCGGCCTGACCGTCAAGGACATCATCGGCCTGACGTACAACCCGCTCACCAAGCACTACAAACTGGCGGCCGACGTGGACGTCAACTACATGATCCAGACCCTGCGCGAGGAGTAAGTCGATGCCTATCAGAGCAGTTCTTTTCGACATGGACGGCACCCTGCTCGACACCGCGCCGGACTTCATCGCGATTTGCCAGGCGATGCTTGCCGACCGCGGCTTGCCGCCGATCAACGATAAACACATCCGCGACGAGATCTCCGGCGGCGCCAAGGCGATGGTTGCAGCGACCTTCGCCATGGACCCGGAGTCCCCTGGTTTCGAAGAGTTGCGCCTGGAATTCCTGGAGCGCTATCTCGTGGGTTGCGCCGTTCACAGCAAGCTGTTCGACGGCATGGGCGAACTGCTGGCGGACATCGAAAAGGCCAACCTGATCTGGGGCGTGGTCACCAACAAGCCGCTGCGCTTCGCCGAGCCGATCATGCAACAACTGGGGCTGGCCGAGCGCTCGGCGCTGTTGATCTGCCCGGATCATGTGAAGAACAGCAAACCGGACCCCGAGCCGCTGATCCTCGCCTGCAAGATGCTCGACCTGGATCCGGCCAGCGTGCTGTTCGTGGGCGATGACCTGCGTGATATCGAGTCGGGTCGCGATGCCGGCACCAAGACCGCTGCGGTGACCTTCGGTTATATCCATCCGGACGATAACCCGCGGCATTGGGGTGCGGACGTGGTGGTCGACCATCCGCTGGAGTTGCGCAAGGTTTTGGATAGCGCCCTCTGTAGCTGCTGAGCCGGGCACTTGCTTTTGTGGCGAGGGAGCTTGCTCCCGCTGGGCCGCGAAGCGGCCCCTTTACCTGGCATGCGCAGTTCTATGCACTGCGATTAAAAGATTACGACTGCTTCGCAGCCGAGCGGGAGCAAGCTCCCTCGCCACAGGTACGATGCAGGTCTTTGATGAGGTTTTTTATGTTTGATTATTCCGCCCGCCCCGAGCTGCTCAAGGACCGGGTCATTCTGGTGACCGGTGCCGGTCGCGGCATCGGCGCTGCCGCTGCAAAAACCTATGCTGCGCATGGCGCAACCGTTCTGCTGCTGGGCAAGACCGAAGCTAACCTGACCCAGGTCTACGACGAAATCGAAGCTGCCGGCCATCCTCAACCGGCCGTCATCCCGTTCAACCTCGAAACCGCCCTGCCCCATCAGTACGATGAACTGGCCGCGATGATCGAAACCGAGTTCGGCCACCTCGACGGTTTGCTGCACAACGCCTCGATCATTGGCCCGCGCACACCAATCGAACAGCTCTCCGGCGAAAACTTCATGCGCGTGATGCAAGTCAACGTCAACGCCATGTTCATGCTCACCAGCACGCTGTTGCCGCTCCTCAAGCTGTCCCAGGATGCCTCGGTGGTGTTCACCTCCAGCAGTGTCGGGCGCAAAGGGCGTGCGTATTGGGGCGCTTACGGCGTTTCAAAATTCGCCACCGAAGGCCTGATGCAAACCCTGGCCGACGAAGTCGACACTGTGGCGCCCGTACGCTCCAACAGCATCAACCCGGGCGCAACCCGCACCAGCATGCGCGCCCAGGCTTATCCTGGGGAAAACCCACTGAACAACCCGACGCCCGAAGAGATCATGCCGGTCTACCTGTACCTGATGGGTCCGGACAGTACCGGCGTCAACGGCCAGGCTTTTAACGCTCAATAACTGCCGTGTGTCGCTTTCCCTGTTGCGCCGATTCTCGTCGCAGCAGGGAAAGACCGCTGAATGACTGTCCCTTCTTGTCAAAAAACTGTCGAAAAGACCTTGGCAGACCTTTAGGTCTTTGTACATCCAATTGATTTAGTTAAGATTTTATTCGCCTGAACCGAATGGCACGACTTTCGCTCTAAGTTTGCTCAGACACGCAATGTGATGACAGGTGGGCGAAGCTTGAGTTGATAGGTTACTCGCTATCAGCAAAAGCAGATTAGACTTGTACGAAATGTCCTACGGGACTGACGGACCAGTACGACGCGCAGCCCAAAGCCGCTCTCACCCTGCTTGTAAGACAGTCTTACTGCCTAGGGGCGCACGCCTTATGAAACCACCTTCCCAGACCAACGCAATTGACTTTGATAGCGCCAAATTGCAACGCCTGGGCTTTGGTCAACAGCCTCCCTTTCTGGAAAGGCCAGTCAGCCTTGCGCACCTGCGTCAACAACTTGGCTTGCAACTGCAAACCAGCCTTGAGCCGCAGCGTATCCTCGGTATTTTCTTTCGCGAAGTTCAGCGCAGGGTGCCGCTGGACGCCTTGAGTTACCAGCACACCAGCAGTGACCTGCGCCTGGAGCTCGGTCAACGCGGCCACCACTCCCTCAGCTATAGCCTGAGCCATGAGGGCGAACATTTGGGTGAGCTGGTTTTTCGTCGCAATCAGCGCTTCAACGAAGAGGAACAGGCCAATCTGGAGTCCCTGTTGGCAGCGTTGCTCTATCCGATGCGTAACAGCCTTCTGTATCGCGCCGCGACCCAAAGCGCATTACGTGATCCGCTGACGGACACCGGCAACCGCATCGCCATGGATCAGACGCTGCAACGGGAAATCGAACTTTCCCGTCGCCACTTGCACCCCCTGTCGGTGCTGATGCTGGACATCGATCATTTCAAGCAAATCAACGACACCTACGGACACAGTGCCGGCGATCAAGTGCTCAAGGCCGTTGCCGCCTCAATCAAGAGCCAGCTGCGCAACGTGGACATGGTGTTTCGCTACGGCGGTGAAGAGTTCCTGATCCTGCTGTCCAACACCACCCGCGAAGCTGCGGCGATGGTCGGTGAGCGACTGAGGATTGCAACGCAGACGGCTGATTACTCGGTCGACGGCCAGTCGATTGAACTGACCGTCAGCCTCGGCTGCTCGACCTTGCTACCGGGCGAGTCTGCCGACAGCCTGTTGCGACGCGCGGACAGCGCGATGTACGTGGCCAAGCGCGAGGGGCGCAATCGGTTGGCGATGGCGGGCTGAGCCCTTCGCCACAACGCAAAACAATGTGGGAGCGAACCTGCTCGCGATGACGGAATATCAGTTGGTATCCATACCGTCTGATACACCGCTATCGCGAGCAAGCTTGCTCCCACAGGTTTACTGCATGATTGTTAAATCAGCTTTCTGCCAGCGCCATTCGCTCGTGTACGGCCGGTGCTTTTTCCGCGTGTTCCAACTGCATGCAGCGCTCAAGAAACAGGTACATGTAGTCGTAGCTCTTGCACACGGCCATGCGTAATTCCGCCTGCAAGGATGCGCTCGGACTCGTACCAGCCAATGTGCAGATGATTTCCAGGGCTTCCCAGGGATGGGCATCGTCATACTGGGCATGCATCTTCAGCCACTTCATCGCCCGCTTGCGATCTTCCTCGGGAAACGACGCCGCATAGACGCCATTGGAACAGACGACGGCCGACCACTCACCGGTAGCCCCTTCAATGGCGTAGTTGGTGGCGGCAATGGCAACGATCAGCGAATCCGACGAACTGGTGTGCCAACACCAATGGCTCAAGGCGTGAAGTTCAGGGGCAACCTGTTGCACCTGCAGCTCTTCCAGGCTGACCCCATGCGCTCGGCTCCAGTGCACCCAATAATCGGCGTGGTTCAATTCGACGCGAATGTTGCGCATCAGCCACCGACGCGCCATGTCCTCGCCGGGATGACGGGCAAAACGGGTCTTGGTGAGGTTTTGTGCCATATACAACGCGAACTGTTCGACCACCGGCCAGCCACCGATCAGGTAGTGGCGCATGGTCTTCGCACTGAGTTTGTTGTCTCGCATGCGCTGATACAGTTCATGTTCGACAACCCGGCGCTTGCTCTCGCTGCAATCCTGAATCAGGCGCTGGGCCCAGTCGGGATAACTTGCAGCTTCCATGAGGGGTCCGGTCCTGTTGAATGTGTCTATCACTGTCGAGCTCCTTTTGATGGTGATTTTCAGGATCGGCGAGAGACTTCAACGGAACGTGCCAGGCGCCTTGAACAGCAAAGGCTGAGGCCTGGCAGGACGACTTTGTAAACTGTCGCAGGTAAACGGATGCGGGCGTTCAATCACATACCCTTGAGCGTAATCCACCCCGATCTCCAGCAATGCCTGCTCAATCTGGGGCGTTTCAACAAACTCGGCAATCGTACGCTTACCCATGACATGCCCGATGTGATTGATCACTTCGACCATGGCGCGGTTAATCGGGTCGTCCAGCATATCCTTTACGAAACTCCCGTCGATCTTCAAGAAGTCTACAGGCAAATGTTTCAGGTACGCGAACGAGGACATTCCGGCACAAAAGTCGTCAAGCGAAAAATGGCAACCCAAGCCTTTGAGTTCATTAATGAATCTGATTGCGCTGGGAAGATTTGAAATTGCGCTGGTTTCAGTAATTTCAAAACAAATCATTTCAGGCGGAATCGAGTACGCAATGAACTGTTCCCGCAGGAAGTCCAGAAACGCCTCATCTCCTATCGTCGCGCCTGACAGATTAATCGCACACATGGCCAGCGGCCCCTGGCGCTGCTCGGCCCGGCACTGGGCGATGACCTTGAACACGTTCTCCACGACCCAGCGGTCGAGTGAACTCATCAGTCCATAGCGCTCGGCAGCGGGAATGAAACTGTCGGGCAGAATCATGCGCCCGGTCTCATCATGCAAACGCAGCAAAATCTCGATATGCCCGCCGTCCTTGTCGACGTGACCCAGCGGTACGATTTCCTGGGCATAGAGGCAGAAGCGGTCGTCTTCCAATGCCAGGTGCAGGCGCTGCACCCAGGCCATTTCGCCGAAACGCAGGGACAGTTCAGAGTCGTCCGGGTGATAGACCTGAACCCGGTTACGCCCCTTTTCCTTGGCCATGTAGCAGGCCATGTCGGCGCTGCGAAGCGAGGCCTCCAGCGTGGTCGGATTCTGCGCAATATGCACCAGCCCGATACTCACGGTCGTTACAAAGGGCCGACCTTTCCAGACAAAGTGCAGGTTTTGCACGGTCTGGCGCAGGCCCTCGGCAATTTTTTCCGCAGCTTCCAACGAACAGTTTTCCAGCAAGATGCCGAATTCGTCACCGCCGAGGCGGGCCAGGGTATCGCCTTCGCGCAACCCGGATTGCAACAGCGCGCAAATGTGTCGCAACAGTTCATCGCCCGCCGCGTGCCCGCAGGTGTCGTTGACCAGCTTGAACTGATCGAGATCGAGGAACATCAGGGCATGGCGCCCTGCGTACCGCGTCAGATTGTGCAGCGCCTGCTCCAGTCGATACTCGAACTCGCGACGATTGGCGAGCCCGGTCAGCGCATCATGGGTGGCCTGCCAGGACAGATTGGCGATGTACTGCCGCTCCTGGGTCATGTCGTGCAACACCAACACCGTCCCGCTGACCTTGCCGGCATTGCGGATCGGCGCGCCCACCAGCGTGACCGACACCGTGCTGCCGTCCAGGCGCTGGATCACCTTGGAATGCTTACTGCCTCCGCTGAGCTGGCCGCTCAAGATGTGCTCGATCAACGTAAAGCCATCGGCCTGGGCATTTTCATCCAGCAGGTTGAACAACGCCGCCAGCGGCAACCCCGTCGCCTGCTCGGCTTTCCAGTGGGTCAGCGCCTCGGCGGCCGGGTTCATGTAAGCGATAGCGCCCGAGACATCCGTGGTGATGACCCCGTCGCCAATCGATTGCAGTGTGATCTGCGCCCGCTCCTTCTCCATTTGCAGCGCATCGGCGAAGGCGTGGCGTTGCTTGAGCAGTTTATGGGTACGCATCAGTGCCAGCACGATCAAGCCCAGCGCGGTGGCCAGGTTCGTCCCCAGCAACAGGCGAAGTATCATCCGCGAGCCTTCACCCAACGCGTCGCTGAAGGCTTTTGCCACAGGCGTAACGCCTTCGTTGATGGCGAGAATCTGCTCTTTCCAGCGTTGGATATCGGCGTGCGTTGCCTGATTGGCGATGATGCCCTGATGCATCTCCCGGGCAACCTCATCGAGCCGGACCAGATAGGAGTCTCCGAAGGCCCAGAGTTCGATGGCTTTCTCGAGATAACTGAAATGGCGGAAGTTGAGGTACAGCCAGACCAGACTGGAAACGTCGTCGGGATGGTTGCCACCCTTGAGGATGGCTATCCGCGCAGCTTCGATGTCCGGCGGTTGATGGTCCAGCGCCATCCGCAACTCGTGGCCTCCCTGAGGCACCGAAATGGCGGTCTGGTATTTGCGGAAAATCGCCTCGTCACGGCTGTCGCCATAGAGGTTCAGGTAATAGATCGCGTCCTTCTGGCCCTTGGACCACAAGCTTTCACCGGCAACATAACCACGCACCGCCGACAGTACATAAAGGCTCACGCCGCCCAACAGGGCCTGAAACAACACGACGGCGATAAATGGCCAGACGATGCCCAGCAACCGCGGCGTTCCGAGTGTCCGTGCTTGATTCATGAGGTCCCTTGTTTTTTAGCACCGCTTGCTCGCCATCCTGACGAAATCGCTACAGCTAGACTAAGGTGCGATTGCAGTCCAGGCAAGCGACAGACCTTGCCTGGAGGTAGCTGCGCTGGGGTTCCCCATGAACTCGCCATTTCGTTACAACTGCTGCAGATGCCCATAAAGCTTGGCGTACAAACCACCATCGGCGATCAGTTGCTGGTGGTCGCCATCTTCGGCAATTTGTCCGCCGTCGAATACCAGCACGCGATCTGCCTGTTTCACCGCAGAGAGTCGATGGGCAATGATCAGCGTGGTGCGATTGCTCAGGAAGCGCGCCAGCGCCTGATGCAGGTTGTATTCGGTGGCGGCATCCAATGCCGAGGTGGCCTCGTCGAGGATCACCACTTTGGGTTCGGCCAATACCATCCGGGCAATCGCCAGGCGTTGGCGCTGACCGCCGGATAAACGCACGCCGGATCGCCCGACGATGCTGTCCAGACCGCTGGGCAACTCGCGGACCGTGCTGTGCAGTTGCGCGATTTCCAGGGCCTGCCAGCACGCCTCGTCGCTGCGCTCACGGCCCATGGTCAGGTTGGCCCGAATGGTGTCGTTGAACAGGGCCGGGTGTTGAAGCACCACGGCGACGTTTTCCCGCACCGTTTCCAGGCCGATCTCTTGCTGGGTCGAGCCGCCGAAGCGGATAGTCCCGGCCAGTGGCGTGTACAAGCCCAACAGCAATTGCACCAGCGTGCTCTTGCCGCCGCCGCTGGCACCGACGATCGCGACCTTCTCACCGGGAGCGATGGACAGGTTCATCTGGTTCAAGACCAGCTCGTCACCGTAACCAAAACTCAATCCCTGCACTTCAAGACCGACCGTCTCGCGACCGTTGAACGGATCGACGCCGCCCGGATACTCGGGCTCGTCGGCACGGGACAGCAACTCGTTGATCCGCGACAACGCACCGCCGGCGGCGTAGTAGGCATATTGCAGGTTCAGCAGTTGTTCCACCGGGCCGATCATGAACCACAGGTAACTGAATACCGCGAGCATCTGGCCGATGGACAGGTCGGAGAACAGCACGGTGAGCATCGCCGCCGCACGGAAAATATCGATACCGAACTGGAACAGCAAACCGCTGGCACGGTTCGAGGCATCGGTTTTCCACTGCGAGTTCACCGCGTAATCACGGACTTCCCGGGCACGTTGCCCGAGGCGACCGAGGAAGTACCCCTGCCGGTTGCCGGCGCGCACTTCCTGGATGGAATCCAGTGTTTCGGTCAATGCCTGGGTGAAGCGCGAAGTGCTGTCGTTCTCGAGTTTTTTCAGGTGTTTGACCCGCTTGCCCAACTGCACCGTGGCGTAGATCACCAGCGGATTGAACAGCAGAATCAGCAGCGCCAGTTTCCAGTGCATCCACATCAGAATGCCAGCGGTGCCGACCAGGGTCAGCATGGCCACAAGGAAGCGACTGAGGGTTTCGCCGACGAATTTGTCCAGGGTGTCGAGATCTGTGACCAAATGCGTGGTCACCGTGCCGCTGCCCAGGCTCTCGTATTCACCGAGCGAGATGCGCTTGAGTCGTTCGATCAGGCGCAAGCGAATGCGGTAGACGATGTCTTTGGCCAACGCGGCGAACAATCGCGCCTGCACCACGTTGAACAGCAAGGCCGAACAGCGCAGGACCAGGGTCACCACCAGCATCAGGCCGATGTAGCCCGCGGCTTTTTGCCAAACCTCGGGCAGCGCGAGGTTCATGACTTTCAGTGCAGAATCGCCGTGCCCCAGCAGCACTTCGTCCACCAGTAACGGCAACAGCAACGGGATCGGCACGCTGCACAGCGTCGCGAGTACGGCCACTCCGTTGGCGATCCACAGGGACTTTTTATGATGCAGGGCCAGGCGGCGGATTTCCGCCCAGCTCAGACGGTCGACACGTTTTTCGGTTGGGGCATCGTCGGGCAGATCATGCACAGGCGGCGCGCTCCAGCCAACGGCCGAGGAGCGGGGACAGCTCGTTCAGTGGCTGATAACCATTGGTCAGCAGCGCCAATTGGCCGTTACGTTCAGCCAGCAGGGTCGGAAAACCGGCGATACCCAGGTCTTGCACCCAAGTGAAATCGGCTTCGGTGGCGGTGTGCATATCGGCACGGTCGAACGCGGCAGCGAACTCGATGCGCGGTACGCCAGCCTGCTCGGCCAATTCCACCAACACGCTGGCACGGGTGACATCCCGACCTTCGGCATAAAACGCGTGCTGAATCAGCCCCAGCAGTTTCCAGGCACAATCCGGCGCGAGGCTGCGCGCTGTCACCAATGCCCGGCAGGCCGGCTCGGTGTCGTAGACAAAACCGTCCGGCAGCGCCCCTTCGAGTTTGAAGGGCTGGCCGGTGGCCTCGGTGACCGCCTGCCAGTGCTCAAGAATGTAGCGCCGGGTGGTCGGTTCCAATGCCGAGCCGCTGCCGGTGCGCAAACCACCCACGATCAGATGCACCTCCACGCCGGCGGCTTGCGCCTGCTCGACCAATGCATTGGCGACCGGGGCAAACCCCCAACACCAGGAACACATCGGATCCATCACATAGAGCAGGCGCGCAGACATGGTTCAGACCTCGGAAGGTGCTTGCTTATAGTTGTAGCCGATCGGGTGCGGCTGGTTACGGGCTTTGGCCAGTTCGATCTGCTTTTGCCGATCGATGGCGCTGCGACGGGTTTTTTCGCTCAATTTATCCCAGCAATGCGGGCAGCTGATACCGGCCACGTAATGCTCGGAAGCGCGATCTTCAACGCTGACTGGCGTGCGGCAGGCATGGCATTGATCGTAATCGCCTTCACTCAAGTCGTGGCGAACCGTCACGCGGTTATCGAACACGAAGCAGTCGCCCTGCCATTTGGTTTCTTCCTGCGGCACCTCTTCGAGGTACTTCAGGATACCGCCCTTGAGGTGATAGACCTCACCGTAACCTTCGCTGAGCATGTAGCTCGACGCTTTCTCGCAGCGAATGCCGCCGGTGCAGAACATCGCGACCTTCTTGTGCACGGCCGGGTCGAAGTTGGCTTTGATGTAGTCGGGAAATTCGCGAAAACTGGTGGTTTTCGGGTCGATGGCGCCTTCGAAGGTGCCGATCGAGACTTCGTAATCGTTACGGGTGTCGATCAACAACACTTCCGGATCGCTGATCAACGCGTTCCAGTCCTGTGGATCAACGTAGGTGCCGACCTTTTTGTTCGGGTCCACGCCTTCAACGCCGAGGGTGACGATTTCTTTCTTGAGTTTGACTTTGGTGCGGTAGAACGGCTGCTCGTCGCAGTACGACTCTTTGTGGTCGATGTCGTCCATGCGCGGGTCGTTCTTGAGCCAGGCCATCAGCCCGTCGATGCCTTCGCGGCTACCGGACACGGTGCCGTTGATGCCTTCTTCGGCGATCAGCAGCGTGCCTTTGATGCCGTTGTCGACCATTGCTTGCAGCAGGGGCTCGCGCAGGGCGACGTAATCTTCCAGGGTGACGAACTTATACAGTGCCGCCACGACAATCTGTTGTGTCATGGGTAAATCTCCAGGTGGCTACCCTCGTAAAGGGTGAACCGGATGCGAAAAAAAACGCGCCGGGTGAGCGGCGCGTTGGGCATTCTAACAAAAATAAAGCCATCCCTGTAGGAGCTGACGCCCGCTTGCGGTTTGCCAGCGATAGCGATCTCGAGGACGCCATCGCCAGCAAGCCGGCTCCTACAGGTGAACGTGCAGCTTATTAGTGCTTGCTGCCGCCAGCACAGGTCGGCGAGGCCGGAGCCGCGTCGATCTGTGCCCATTCCTCTGGCGTGTAGGTATGCAGCGCCAACGCATGGAACTCGCCCATCAGCTCGCCGAGCGTGCCGTAGACTTTCTGGTGGCGCTTGACCCGGTTCAGGCCTTCGAACTGCGCGCTGACCACCACGGCCTTGTAGTGGGTCTGCAACCCACGGCTGTGCATGTGGCTTTCATCCAGCACTTGCAGATGCTCTGGCTGAAGCAGGGCCAGCGTCGATTCGATGCGTTGTTGCATGGTCATACCGGACTCCGCTTAAGGCTTTTTCTTGGCTGGAGCGGCGGCGCCTTTCGGATCCAGCTCGGTCGTCATGTCAGCCAACAGCTTGTTGACCACCGGCACGGCGCTTTCCAGCTTGGCCTGGGTCATCTGGGCCGACTGCTGAGTCAGCTGCGGCATTTTTTCCAGGACTTTCTTGCCCAGTGGCGACTTGTAGAAGGCAACCAGGTCCTTGAGTTCGGATTCGCTGAAGTTGCTGGTGTACAGCTTGATCATTTCAGGCTTGAGCTTGTTCCAGCCGATGGCCTGGTCCAGGGCGGCATTGGCCTTGGCCTGGTAGGTTTCCAGTACGGCTTTTTTCGACTCTGGAGCTTTGGTCTGGGCAAAACGTTGAGCAAACATCTGCTGTACTTGCATGTACACCGGAGTGCCCAGCTTGTCAGCGTGCGCCAGGGTCAGGAAAGCCTCGGCACTGGCGTTATGGCTGGCGGTGTCGGCAAAAACCTGGCCGCTGGCGCAGACCAAAGCAACGGCGGTACAGATGGCACGAAGACGAGTCATCGAGTTTCCTTTTCTAGCTGACGAGGTAAAACCCCAAGGGCGACCATTCTGCGCCTAAAAAAGTGTGTCGCTCAACCCCAAGCCTTGCCGGCCCTGATTTAGGGGGGTTGAATGGGTGAAATCCAGACCGATGGAACCACGGCCGGTGATCACGGCCTAAACTGCGCAATCGGACCTACAGGAGTGTGCAAGATGAGCCGTATCGAAACCGACAGCCTCGGCCAGGTTGAAGTCCCGGATGAAGCCTATTGGGGTGCTCAGACGCAACGCTCGCTGATCAATTTCGCCATTGGCAACGAACGCATGCCGATGGCGGTACTGCACGCCCTGGCACTGATCAAGAAAGCCGCGGCCCGGGTCAACGATCGCAACGGTGACATCCCGGCCGACATCGCCCGGCTGATCGAACAGGCGGCCGACGAAGTGCTCGACGGCGAACATGACGACCAGTTTCCGTTGGTGGTCTGGCAGACCGGCAGCGGCACCCAGAGCAACATGAACGTCAACGAAGTGATCGCCGGGCGCGCCAACGAACTGGCCGGTAACCCGCGCGGCGGCAAGACGCCGGTGCACCCCAACGATCACGTCAATTGCTCCCAGAGTTCCAACGACAGCTTCCCCACCGCCATGCACATCGCTGCCGTCCAGGCCGTTCAGCAGCATTTGCTGCCGGCGATCAGCGAATTGTCCGGCGGGCTCGCCGAGTTGGCTGCGCGCCATATGAAACTGGTCAAGACCGGCCGCACCCACATGATGGATGCGACCCCCATCAGCTTCGGCCAGGAAATCTCCGCGTTCATCGCGCAACTGGATTACGCCGAACGGGCGATCCGCAGTTCCCTGCCCGCGGTCTGTGAACTGGCCCAGGGCGGCACGGCGGTCGGCACCGGGCTCAACTCGCCCCACGGTTTTGGTGAAGCCATTGCCGCTGAACTGGCCGCCCTTTCCGGCTTGCCGTTCATCACCGCACCCAACAAATTTGCCGCCCTCGCCGGCCATGAGCCGCTGACCACGCTGTCCGGTGCGCTGAAAACCCTCGCGGTGACGCTGATGAAAATCGCCAATGACTTGCGTCTGCTGGGCTCCGGGCCGCGCGCCGGTTTCGCCGAAGTAAAACTGCCGGCCAACGAACCGGGCAGTTCGATCATGCCGGGCAAGGTCAACCCGACCCAGTGCGAAGCGCTGTCGATGCTGGCCTGTCAGGTGTTGGGCAATGACGTCGCCATCGGTTTTGCCGCCAGTCAGGGTCACCTGCAATTGAACGTGTTCAAACCGGTGATCATCCACAACCTGCTGCAATCGATCCGCCTGCTGGGCGATGGTTGCAGCAACTTCCAGCAGCACTGCATCGCCGGCCTGGAGCCGGATGCCGAGAAAATGGCTGAACATCTGGAACGTGGGCTGATGCTGGTGACGGCGCTCAATCCGCACATCGGTTATGACAAATCGGCCGAGATTGCCAAGAAGGCTTACAGCGAAGGGCTGACCTTGCGGGAAGCGGCGCTGCAACTCGGGTATCTGACGGATGAAGAGTTCGATGCGTGGGTGCGGCCGGAGAATATGCTGGAGGGCGGGGCCAAGGGCTGAGATTTGCAGTGAAGCGAAAAGATCGCAGCCTGCGGCAGCTCATGTAAATGTTCCCTGTAGGAGCTGCCGCAGGCTGCGATCTTTTGATCTTCAGGCCATCCGTAACTTCCGAGCCTTCAACCCGGCAATCAAAGAAGGCCCCAACGCCACCAGCGCCGAACCCAACACCACCAGCACCGCCCCGCCATAGCCCAGGCCATTGATGGTCTCGGCATGCACGAAGTCCGGCCATAACCAGGCCGCGACGGCGACCGCCGCGAAGGTCACCAGCGGCGTAATCGCCAACGTCGCACTGACCCGAGACGCTTCCCAGTGCGCCAACGCTTCGGCGAACGCGCCATAGGCAATCAGGGTGTTCAGGCAGCACGCCAACAGCAACCAGCCTTGCAACGGGCTCAATTGCAGCGCTTCCAGCGGATGCACCCACGGCGTCAGCAACGCCGCGCAAAACAGGTAGATCACCATCATCACCTGCAGCGAATTCCACACCGTCAGCAATTGCTTCTGACCTAACGCGTAGAAGGTCCAGACCGTGGACGCCAACAGCACCAACAGGACGCCGGCGGTGTAGTCGGTCAGCGACGTCAGCAGTTCACTCAAACGCTGGTTGAAAAACAGCCCGAAGCCGATCAGCAGCACCAGCAAACCAAGCCCCTGCCCCAGGCTGAAGCGCTCCTTGAACACAAACACACTGGCGATCAGCAACATGATCGGCCCCATCTGCACCACCAGTTGCGCGGTGCCGGGGCTCAGCAGGTTCAGGCCCATCAGATACAGCACGTAGTTACCCACCAGACCGAGCACCGCCATCAACACCAGCCAGCCTCCGCGTGGGCCGAGCGCTTTGCGGCTGGGCAGGCGATTGGTCGCGGCCAGGTAAATGAACAGGCAGCCGCCAGATACCGCCAGACGAAACCAGGTCACCGTGACCGGGTCCATCACCAGCAGCACTTGTTTGAGTTTGATCGGCAGGATTCCCCACAACAACGCGGTCAACAAGGCCAGAAACAGACCGTAAACCCAGCGACCCGATGAAATGTGCATGTGAACCCCAAAAGCCTTATGGCAAGAAGCGACATTCTAGGCGCTGGGGCGTGTGGCACACAGGGACAGTTTGGAACTGGCCGCGGATGAAACTGTGCGGGTCGCAACATTAATCTGGCGCAATGCCGTCGATCTGGCCATCAGGCGCCACAACTGCTTCTTGGCTGAAGGGGGACTAGAAAAATCGCGTCGACTTCATCGCTAGCAGGCTAGCTCCCACACTGGATCCGTGTCGCCCATCAGATCCCTGTGGGAGCTAGCCTGCTAGCGATAGCTATTGAACAGTCGCTACACATCCGAGGTGTTTAACGCACCGCTTCAAACAGCCCGGTAGCCCCCATCCCGCCACCCACGCACATGGTGACGATGCCGTAGCGCAGGTTGCGTCGCTGCAACTCGCGCACCAGATGCCCGACCTGACGCGAACCGGTCATGCCGAACGGGTGGCCGATGGAAATCGAGCCGCCGTTGACGTTGTACTTGTCGTTGTCGATTTCCAGCCGATTGCGGCTGTACAGGCACTGCGAAGCGAAGGCCTCATTGAGTTCCCACAGGTCGATATCGGCAATCTGCAAACCCTTGGCCTTGAGCAGCTTCGGCACCGAGAACACCGGGCCGATGCCCATCTCGTCCGGCTCGCAACCGGCCACCGCAAAACCACGGAAGAACGCCTTCGGCTTGAGCCCCAGTTCCAGGGCTTTTTCCAGGCTCATCACCAGGGTCATGGACGCGCCGTCGGACAACTGCGAAGAGTTGCCGGCCGTGATCGAGCCGTCCTCGGCGAACACCGGTTTCAACCCGGCGAGGCTTTCCAGTGTGGTGTCGGGGCGGTTGCAGTCATCACGATCGACGATGCCATCGACGATCTGCACCTGCCCGGTGACCTTGTCTTCGACGCGGTACTTCACCGCCATCGGCACGATCTCGTCATCGAACAACCCGGCAGCCTGGGCCTGCGCAGTGCGTTGCTGGCTTTGCAGGGCATACAGGTCCTGTTCTTCGCGGCTGACGTTGTAGCGACGCGCGACGATTTCGGCTGTCTGGCCCATCGGGAAGTAAATGCCCGGTACCTGTTCCTTGAGCAGCGGATTGATCAGGTTGTCGGTGTTGACGCTTTTCATGGTCAGGCTGATGGATTCGACGCCGCCGGCGACGATGATGTCGCTGCAACCCGAGGCGATCTGGTTCGCGGCAATGGCGATCGCCTGCAAACCGGATGAACAGAAGCGGTTGAGGGTCATGCCGGCGGTGCCGACGCCCAGGCGCGACAACACCGCGACATTACGACCGATGTTGAAGCCTTGCGCGCCTTCATTGGAGCCGGCGCCGACGATGCAGTCCTCGACGCTGGCCGGGTCGATGCCCGTGCGTGCCAACAGCGAGTCGACACAGTGCGCCGCCATGTCATCAGGACGAGTCATGTTGAATTTGCCGCGAAAGGATTTGGCCAGGCCGGTCCGCACGCTGTCGACGATCACCACTTCACGCATGGCATACCTCATTGTTGTTGTCGGTTGAGAGTGGTCCGAGCATAAGTCCACCCCTTTACCGACCGCGACAATCATTCACCCCGCGTATGCGTAACCATCGGTTCAATCCTCATCTTTTTGCTTTTTGCGGTCATGACGGTCAGCCGTTTCGAACGCCTCTTCCATCGCCCGATTGATCGTGCGCAACACCTTGACCCGCGCCCAGCGCTTGTCGTTGGCTTCGATCAGGGTCCAGGGTGCAATCTCGGTGCTGGTGCGGTCGACCATGTCGCCGACGGCCAGACGGTAGTCATCCCATTTTTCGCGGTTACGCCAGTCGTCTTCGGTGATCTTGAAGCGCTTGAACGGAATCTGCTCACGCTCCTGGAAACGCTCCAGTTGCGTCTGTTTGTCGATGGCCAGCCAGAACTTGACCACAATCACCCTGGCCTCGGTGACCTGCTCTTCGAAATCGTTGATTTCGCTGTAGGCTCGCAGCCAGTCCGCCGGGCTGCAGTAACCTTCGATGCGTTCCACCAACACCCGGCCATACCAGGAGCGGTCGAACACGGTGAATTTTCCTCGCGCCGGCAGGTGTCGCCAGAAACGCCACATGTACGGCTGCGCGCGTTCCTCTTCCGTGGGCGCGGCAATCGGCACGATGTTGTACTGACGCGGATCGAGTGCCGCCGCGACCCGCCGGATCGCCCCGCCCTTACCCGCCGCGTCATTGCCTTCAAACACGGCGACCAGAGCGTGCCGGCGCATGCGTTTGTCACGCATCAATCCGGAAAACCGCGCCTGCTCGGTCACCAATTGCTCTTCGTAGTCGCTTTTGTCCAGGCGCAGTTTCAAATCCAGGGCGTCGAGCAGGTTCACTTGATCGACGCTGGGGAACACGGGCGCGGCGCTGACTTTTGCCGGATGGATCTTCGGTCGTTTCAATGCAAGATGCAGGCTGTCGAGCAAAATCTTGCCCACCACCAGGCTGCGATAGCGCGCATCCATCCCGGCGATCACATGCCACGGCGCGTAGTCGCGACTGGTCCGTCGCAAGACACGTTCTCCGAACTTCACGAACCGGTCGTAGGTTTGCGATTGCTGCCAGTCCAGCGGGCTGATGCGCCAGCTGTGCAACGGGTCGTCGGCCAGGGCCTTGAGGCGTGCTTTCATCTGTTTTTTGGAGAGGTGGAACCAGAATTTGACGATCAGCGCGCCTTCATCGCAGAGCATCTTCTCCAGCCGCTCGGCGGCGTTGATGCTTTGGTCGAGGCGCGGATCCTTGATCTGGCCATGAACCCGCGATTGCAACATCTGGCTGTACCAGTTGCCGAAGAAAATCCCCATGCGCCCCTTGGCCGGGAGCATTCGCCAGTAACGCCAGGCCGGTGGCCGTGCCAGCTCTTCGTCGGTTTGCTGATCGAAGGTGCGGACCTCGATCAGACGCGGGTCCATCCACTCGTTGAGCAGCTTGACCGTCTCGCCTTTGCCGGCACCCTCGATGCCATTGATCAGAATGATCACCGGAAACCGGCTCTGCTGACGCAGTTCAAATTGCGCTTCGAGCAAGGCTTCGCGCAGGGCAGGTACTTCGGCGTCATAGGTTTCTTTATCGATGACGTGATCGATTTCGGCAGATTCAAACATGGACGGCTCCCTTCCAGATGTGAGCAAGACTAGCGGATTGACCTCTCTTGCGTGGGAGAAATCCATCCTTGAGGCAGATAGGCAATCTGTGGCGAGGGAGCTTGCTCCCGTTGGACGGCAACGCCGTCCCTAGAATCAGTGCCAACCATTTGCGGCTGCTTCGCACCCGAGCGCAAGCAAGCTTGCTCGCAACAAAAGCACGCTGTCTGACCTTGAAGTTTCGCTGAAGGCGGATTTCGCTTCTTGCCACGGATCAAGCACCGCGCTGGCGATCGGCTAGAATGGCCGCCTTGCCGTTGCCGAGCCTGCCATGAAACCTGTATTGCCCCACGCCCAACTCGACTGGGACGACCAAGGTCGCCCGTACTCGCGTGTGTTCGATGATGTGTATTTCTCCGATAAATCGGGGCTGGACGAAACGCGCTACGTGTTTATCGAACAGAACCGCTTGGCCGAGCGCTTTGCAGCGCTGCCGGAGGGCGGGCGTCTGGTCATTGGTGAGACGGGGTTTGGTACGGGGCTGAATTTTCTGTGTGCCTGGCAGGTGTTCGAACAACACGCCGCGGCCGGTGCGCGGCTGCATTTTGTCAGTGTCGAAAAGTACCCGCTGAGCCATGACGACCTGCAACGCGCCTTGGCGTTGTGGCCGGAACTCAAGGTGTTCGCCGATCAACTGCTGGCGCAGTACGTGGCAATCCATCAGGGTTTCCAGCGCCTGGTGCTGGACGGCGGCCGTGTCACCCTGACCCTGCTGATCGGCGATGCGCTGGAGCAACTGCCGCAACTCGACGCACAGATCGACGCCTGGTTTCTCGACGGTTTCGCTCCGGCAAAAAACCCGGACATGTGGACCGCCGAACTGTTCGCCGAACTCGCGCGCCTGGCCGCTCCCGACTCGACCATCAGCACGTTCACCAGCACCGGCTGGGTCCGGCGCCTGCTGAACGCCGCGGGTTTCAAGATGAAGCGCACGCCGGGGATCGGCCACAAGTGGGAAATTCTGCGCGGCGCGTATCTTGGTTGGCCGGAAACCGTCCCGGCACCCGCTATTCCAAAACCATGGTTCGCGCGTCCGGCACCTGTGGCTGGTGAACGTCGTGCCCTGGTGATCGGTGCCGGCCTGGCCGGTTGTGCCAGTGCCGCAAGCCTGGCGGCACGCGGCTGGCAAGTGACCTTGCTGGAGCGTCACGATGCGCTGGCGCAGGAGGCTTCGGGCAATCCGCAAGGTGTGCTGTATCTGAAACTGTCGGCCCACGGTACGGCGTTATCGCAACTGATTATCAGCGGTTTCGGTCATACCCGGCGTGTACTTGAACACTTGCACCGTGGTGTCGATTGGGATGGCTGCGGGGTTCTGCAACTGGCGTTCAATGCCAAGGAAGCCGAGCGTCAGGCGCAATTGGCCAGCGCGTTTCCTGAACACCTGTTGCAATTGCTCGATCGGGAACAGGCGCAAAGCCGTGCAGGTATCGATCTGCAATGCGGTGGATTGTTCTACCCGGAAGGCGGGTGGGTCCATCCACCCGCCTTGTGCCAATGGCAAGCGCAACACCCCGGCATTGAGTTGCTGACCCACCATGACGTGCTCGATTTACGCCGCACGAACGGTCAATGGCAGGCCTGGGCGGACGACCGGTTATTGGCCGAGGCACCAGTTGTCGTACTGGCCGGTGCGGCCGAAATCAAGCGATTCCCCTTTAGCCGTGGGTTGCCCCTCAAACGCATTCGCGGACAAATCACCCGCCTGCCCGAGACTGCTGCAAGTCGCAGCCTGAGCACGGTGGTCTGTGCCGAAGGTTATGTCGCACCGGCACGGTTGGGCGAGCACACCCTGGGGGCCAGTTTTGATTTTAATAGTGAGGACCTGACCCCCACGACTGCCGAACATCTCGGCAACCTGAAAATGCTTGAGGAAATCTCGCCGGACCTGGTTGCAAGGCTCGACGCGGATACCCTGCAACCTGAAGCGCTCGAAGGCCGTGCAGCGTTTCGCTGTACCAGCCCGGATTACCTGCCGATTGTCGGCCCGCTGGCTGACGAAGAAGGGTTTATGCAGGCCTATGGCGCCCTGAGCAAGGACGCCCGGCGTATCCCGGACGTCCCTTGCCCCTGGCTGGAAGGTTTGTACGTCAACAGCGGTCACGGCTCGAGAGGATTGATCACTGCGCCGTTGTCAGGCGAGTTGCTCGCGGCCTGGCTCGATGACGAGCCCCTGCCCTTGCCCCGGGCAGTGGCAGAAGCCTGTCATCCGAACCGCTTCGCCTTGCGTCGATTGATCCGCGGCAAGGCCTGACAGGTCAATCCAGGACGAAGCAGGTTTTCGTTTCCTCGGCCTGGATAGCGGCCTTGGTCAGTTTCTCCACCAGCGTGGTCTCGGCCTGCTGCTGCTCAACCTTGATGGTGTCGATCAGCGGCAGATATTTGTTCCCAAGCTTTGCCTCGCTTTCGAATGCCTTCTGCAAACGTTGATGAAAGGGCTCCGCGAGTTCGCTGAACTGTTCGCCATGATGGGTGCGCAAAAAGTTGACCCAGAACTCACGTCGACACAAATCCGCCGTCCGTTCAGAGGACAGATTTGCAGCGACCACCCGGTTGTACGCCGCGTCCAGGTCGTCGGTTGTCACGCCCGCAATCGAGGCATAACGCATATGCCTGGGTTGACCCATAAGATCGAGTCTTTCGGCCAGCCCGGTACGGAAAGCCAGCTCCACCTCGGTCGGCTCGAGGATGATCTTGGCTTTAGCCTTGGACTGGATATGTTCTCGAGCGATCCTGGCGATGTAATCCTGATTGAACTGGCTTCTCCCCAACCTCAACAACTGGGCCACCTCGTCGTGGGTATTGGCTGATTGCCGAACCATGCTGTCGAGTTCGACGGCGAGTTCGAGGTTGCTGAAGATCAACGCGGCAGAATCACCACAGCTGGATTTCTCAGCCATGACCAGCAGTCGTTCACACAGAGCCGGATCAGCCTGGGCGGCCTCAATCACACTCCAGACCCGGCGAGTCAAGTCTTCGCGTACATAGCGACTATCCGCCGAGCCTCCCACTTCTGCCAACAGACCGAAGAAACCCGCCGAATCGGGTTCGTTTTTCAGCGCCTGCCATGCGCGGTTGCGACTGGCATAGTTTTCTTCATAGGACTTTGCCATCCACAGCTCACGAGCCTTCAGCTCATCGATCACCGCGGTGTCATTGTCGAGATATCCCATGCCTTGGCCAGTCCTGTCTCGATAGGCTTGCAGCTTCGTCTGGCTGGCCTCGGACAATGGATTAAGACGCAGATTCACCACCTCGGCGAATTGTGCGGGGGCCTCGAACAGCCAGTCCGGCAACTCGCGGATCTGGTTCCCGCGCAGATTCACCATGTCCAGATAGGGCAAGCGGTTCAGCCCCAAAGGGAGCTCGGTGGCGTGAGTATTGCTCAACCCCAGAGAATGCAAACTGAACAGTTTGCGGATATCAGGCGTTGCACCGAGCCGATTGTCGGATAGGGACAACATGCGCAGCTCAGTCATGTCAGCGAGTTTGCGCAACGTGTGTTCTGTCAGGGTTATCTGATTGCGGTCCAGGCTCAATCGCTGCAGGTTGGGCATGTGCGAGAGCGCTTCCGGTAATCGCGTGAGTTTGTTTCCATCCAGTTCCAGATGGACAAGGCCTTTAAACGGTTTGAGGAAATACGCCAGCTCATCGCCCGCCTCCATGTCTTTGAGGTAGAGGCTACGGACATGGGCAACATCCTGCTCGGTCAGCGTCGGCAACGGACCTGCCGGGTTTCGCTCCAGCTTGAGTGTGGTAGGCGACTGATATCCCAAACGAACCGGTGGCGTTATCCGGCGCCAGCAGTTTTCGATGGCATCGGCCACTTGACGACGGCTCACCCGGATATCGCCAAGCTGTCCCGACAGCTTTGCCATGTCCACTTCATTGTCGCGCCACACATGCAGCACTTGGCGCAACGTCTTGAGCTGCTGCTCGAGCGCCTTGATCCGATTGGCTCGTAACGTATGAGTACTGCCAGCTTCATCCAGAAAGGTTGAAGCCTGAGCGTCGGTGAACAACGGATAGAGCTTTCTGACTTTACGAATCAGGCCTCTTGAGTGCGAACCTGAACCGGAGGGGTCAGACAGAGCACACGAAGAGAGGTGCTCTGCTACTTCGCGGCGCTGGTTATCCAGCATTCGCCGGGTGCGTACCTGATCGCGGGTGGCCGCCGCCAACAACCTTGAGCGCAGCGTGGAGACATCCACTGTTTCCACTTCAGTGAATCCCATTCGGGTGCGCTGGGCTTGAGGCAACGCATGATAGATCGACTCGACCCGCTGTTTGTTTGTCGTGGTCGTCAGCGCCGAGCCATCGCGTTGAGTGACCTGATAGCCATCGGCTGTTTTGACGATCACTCCCTTCAGCGCTGCATCCTCCTTTCCTACGCTGTCCAGTAGAGTGCCAGTCTCTGACCCATCACGTACTTCGAGGCGAAAACCTTCATCCCAGCCTTGAACCTGATCCATCAACCTCAGCGACAGATTCTCGGTATCGGCATTGGCCAGTTGTGGCAGGTGCAGTCCCATCAGCGCACGGTCCTGCCTTATCGTTGCGCCTGCCTCCCGGGCCTGCCGAGCCAGATCGAGCCCGGGGATCTTGCGGTCACGCAGCAAAATTCGGTCTCGGGCCGACGCGTTATCCAAAAGCTCTTGTCCCACCCGGACAGGCAGATCAGGGAACTGTTCGCGCAGCGTCGCAACATCGCCGATGGCGGGTCCATCGTGTTTTTTGTAGAGCCAGTCGAGTAACGGCTGACGATCGCTCTTGAGATGGCTGGCAATTGCCTTTGCCAACAACACTGATTTCGATTGCGTCGTCTCGCTGCCTATCATTGCTTCGACTTCTTTCGGGTAGAGGCCTTTGATGACGGTATCGAGCAACTCTCCCGCCTCAAGTTGCTCCTGGCAGACCTGCACACCATTGACCATGTCATCCGTTGGCGCCGTTTCCGGAAAACGCGAGAGGACAACCTCGTCTTCATCGATCAACTCAATAAAACGCTCAGCAGGCCAGCCGGGAAGTTTCGGCAGCACCTGCAATTGCTCCTGCACATAGTTCGTGTTGGCGGTCTCTTCGCGCTCCATTGCCGTGATCAGTGCCGTTATTTTGCGGTCAAGCCTGACCCGTTCGACACAATCGTTGAGCCGTTGCGGTAGCTTCAGGTGACTTTCATGCAAGGCATGCAGTTTGGCGGGCGACATGTCTGTGATATCGGCAATTACCGACAATTCACTGCCCAGGTCGTTCAGGCGTGGATCCGTCCGTTCCAATGCGTAAGCACTATCAGGCCATTCGTGCGTATGCTCGTAAACATGTCGCCAACCGCCCTCCACTGTTCGCTCAATGGCGGGCTTGAACGTGTCTGGGTGCATTGGATGATTGATCTTCCATGGCTGCCCCGCAGCCTCGCGAGAGACCCGAAAAATGGCACCATCCATCTTGATTGAAGACAACTCGCCTTGCTTGTAGACGCCCTCAGAATCAGGTTCCACATCGGCGTCCAATGGAGAGATCTGCCGATAGGGCTTGAGGTCGTTTTTCCATAGCCGCGCTTTGCCGTCATTGCGGGTCACAGCCTCGAAACCGTCGAAAAATGCAGCCTGCTCTTTCACTGTTTTACGAAGGGCGGTCGCAATAACCTTGCCGCCCGCCGCAAAAGCAGCCATCTGCGCGACGCTTTCGACGACGCTCAGTAAATGGGAAAGCGCTTCGGCACGCTCGTCGTGCGCCCAGTCCCGCACACCTTCATACACTTCGTCGAGTATTTCGACGACCGCAACCGACAGCATCAACTGACCAACCACCGGTACAAAAAAGGAGGCGGCGTTCAACATCAAAAGCCCGCCATTGAGCAGTGCCTGGATAGTTTTTTCTCGCTGTTGCGCATCGACGTCCGCACTCGGAACGGCGAGAGTTTTCGCATACTTCTGGGTTTTGCTGAGGAAGGCGCTGAAAAAGAAATCGCCCAGACAGGTGTCGGCGGGCATGGCGATTAGCGTGCCCAGCGTCTTGGTCTTGTCAAAAACAGTGAAAAAATCGCTCTTGTCATGGCCTGGAAGGTATTGCTCGACGAAAACCCGTTTATAGCCAGTGCTTTTCAGGTGAAGGGCCAGATAAGTCTTGAAGGCATCTAGAGACTCGTATTCGTACAACGGTCGTCGAGGCTCATTCGGCATGTAAACCACGCACTTGGCCGTCGGTGCCGTGTCGATGGATTCCTTGGTAAACACCAACGCCCCACAAATGCAGGCGTCATGAATCATCAAGCCTTGCCAGATCACCGGGCCGCCATCAAACACAGCGTCTTGGGTTTTTTCTGCCGGGACATCCTGCTCGATGACATTCAGCAACATCGTGTAAACGGCAGGGCTGATGTCCTGCTTCAAATGGGCAATATGAGCGGCAACCTTCATATCCAGCAGCTTCAACTGGCGGATGTCAGCCGTGGACGCTGGAACATCGGCAGCTGAATCGCCCTTGGGTTTGTCTGGAACGGCCAAGACCTTTTGGATGTGAGCTTGATAAAGGGCACCACAGTCGAGCTCTCGACAGAGCTTGGCGAATTTCGCGGGGGTTATTTCAGGGTCTGAACTCCGTACCCCGTTGATTTTGATGAATGATTTCGAAGGGATTCCAGCGCTTTTTGTCTCTTGCTCTGTGAAGTTCTCCATGGCGGCGTGAAGCAGGCTGCGAGACGTATTGGTGCTGCCCGTCTCGTAGCCAACAGGCACCAGTCCTATCGAAGAAACCACTGTTTCGACGATCTCCAGTGTGTCCTGTTCGACATCGATGTCGAGTTTCCACTTTTCCTTGAGTTTGCTCGTCAGCGCCTGCTTGCAGAACTCGTCCATCGGTTTGAGTTGCCCGAGTAACTCTGCGGCTTTGGCGTAAGTAAGACGGGACTGTGCAAGATCTGAATTGAGCGCTTGCGACGCCGTCAGGCTCGCATTCGCCAACCACTGCGGTATGGACGCTTGCAGAGCTTCGGCCTTGGCCAGCTCACCCGTATGTTTCAGTAAAACTTCGAGACGTTGAACCGATGTCACAGTGTTGACTGGCGGTGTTGTTGCTGGAGTAGTCAGCATGAGCAATATCCTTATTGCATTTGGGTTCTATCAGCCTACGGTCTGTCATTGGCAATTAAAAATTCGAATACCGGATCAGATCCGGGGGCATCCAAGCAACTACTCCTATGGATCCCAGCAATATTTACCGCCACTGTGTTAACGGCTTATGCCATGCCCTCGTCCTCCTCAATGGCCCGCTTATAACCCATCGATCTAAAACTACGAGCACCCAGCCGGGTCAGTTTCTGAGTGCCCGCCGTTTTGGCGCGGTACCGATTGACCCTCCCCAACGGAAAAACCGGTAAGGAATTTATGTGCGGATTAGCTGGCGAGTTACGTTTTGATCATCAACCTGCAGACCTTGCAGCCGTAGAACGAATCACCCATCACCTGGCCCCTCGCGGCCCTGACGCTTGGGGTTTTCATAGCCAGGGACCGATTGCCCTGGGCCATCGGCGCCTGAAAATCATGGACCTCTCGGACGGCTCGGCGCAGCCGATGATCGACCCGCAATTGGGTTTGTCCCTGGCCTTCAACGGCGCGATCTACAACTTCCCGGAACTGCGCACCGAGCTTGAAAACCTCGGTTACGCCTTCTATTCCGGTGGCGACACCGAAGTGCTGCTCAAGGGTTATCACGCGTGGGGCGAAGCCTTGCTGCCCAAGCTCAACGGCATGTTTGCCTTTGCCATTTGGGAACGTGATGCCCAGCGTCTGTTCATCGCCCGCGACCGCCTCGGCGTGAAGCCGCTGTACCTGTCGCGCACCGGCCAGCGCTTGCGCTTTGCCTCGGCATTGCCAGCGCTGCTCAAGGGCGGCGACATCAACCCGATCCTCGATCCGGTGGCGCTCAATCACTACCTGAATTTCCACGCCGTGGTCCCGGCGCCACGCACCTTGCTGGCGGGCATCGAAAAACTGCCACCGGCGACCTGGATGCGTGTTGAAGCCGATGGCAGCACCGAACAGAAAACCTGGTGGACCCTGCCCTATGGCCCACATGACGATGAGAAAAACCTGACACTCGAAGACTGGCGCGATCGTGTGCTCGACAGCACTCGCGACGCTGTTGCCATCCGCCAACGCGCGGCGGTCGATGTCGGTGTGCTGTTGTCGGGCGGTGTCGATTCAAGCTTGCTTGTCGGTTTGTTGCGCGAAGTGGGCGTGGAAGACCTGTCGACCTTTTCCATCGGTTTCCAGGATGCCGGCGGCGAGCGCGGTGACGAATTCCAGTATTCGGACCTGATCGCCCGGCACTACGGCACGCAGCATCATCAACTGCGTATCGACGAGAAAGAGATCATCGAGCAATTGCCCGCTGCGTTCCGCGCCATGAGCGAACCGATGGTCAGCCACGACTGCATCGCGTTCTATTTGCTGTCGCGGGAAGTGGCCAAGCATTGCAAGGTTGTCCAAAGCGGCCAGGGTGCCGACGAGCTGTTCGCCGGTTATCACTGGTACCCGCAAGTGGACGGCGCCAGCGACCCGTATGCCGCGTATCGCGAAGCGTTTTTTGACCGCAGCTACGACGACTACGCCGCCACCGTGCAGCCGAAATGGCTGACCGCCAATGACGCCGCCGGCGACTTCGTGAAGGAACATTTCGCACAACCTGGCGCCAATGCTGCGGTAGACAAGGCCTTGCGCCTGGACAGCACGGTGATGCTGGTAGACGACCCGGTCAAACGCGTCGACAACATGACCATGGCCTGGGGCCTGGAGGCGCGCACGCCGTTTCTCGACTATCGCCTGGTTGAATTGTCAGCTCGCGTGCCGGGCCAGTTCAAACTTCCGGACGGTGGCAAACAGGTGTTGAAAGAAGCCGCACGGCTGGTGATCCCGAGCGAAGTGATCGACCGCAAGAAAGGTTACTTCCCGGTGCCGGGCCTCAAGCATTTGCAAGGCGACACACTGGACTGGGTACGCGAACTGTTGCTGGATCCAAGCCAGGATCGCGGCCTGTTCAACCCCGCCATGCTCGACCGCTTGCTGACCGACCCACAAGGTCAATTGACGCCCTTGCGCGGCTCGAAGCTGTGGCAACTGGCTGCGCTGAACCTGTGGCTCAGCGAACAAGGAATCTGATCGATGAAACCTCATGCTACGGCCATCAGCCAACGCTTGTTGCGCGGTCAGGCGCCCTCTTATGAACGCTTGCAGGCACGTCTGGCCGAAGATCGCTGTGAACTCGGCGCCGCTCCGATTGCTGTGCACTGCGGCTGGGGCCGGTTACTGATCGGCCATACCTTCGCCGATGCTGCGAGCCTTGCCGCGGAGTTGCTCAATGAGCAACCCGGCGAGCGGGATATCGCCCTGTATGTCGCCGCTCCCCAGCAAGTGCTGGGGCTGGAACCGACGCAGCTGTTTCTCGATCCGTCCGACACGTTGCGTTTGTGGTTCAGCGATTACCGTCAGGCGACCCGTGTGTTTCGTGGTTTTCGCATTCGTCGCGCACAAAGCGAGGCCGACTGGCAGGCGGTCAATCAGTTGTATCAGGCCCGCAGCATGCTGCCGATCGATGCCACGCTGCTGACGCCGCGTCACTTGGGCGGCCCGGTGTATTGGCTGGCGGAGGACGAGGACAGCGGCGCGATTATCGGCAGTGTCATGGGACTCAATCATCACAAGGCGTTCAACGATCCGGAACACGGCAGCAGCCTGTGGTGCCTGGCGGTTGATCCGCAATGCTCCCGGCCGGGTGTCGGTGAAGTGCTGGTGCGGCACCTGATCGAGCACTTCATGAGTCGCGGGCTCGCCTATCTCGATTTGTCGGTGCTGCATGACAATCGCCAGGCGAAAAACCTCTACAGCAAACTGGGATTTCGCAACCTCTCGACGTTCGCCATCAAGCGCAAGAACGGCATCAATCAGCCGCTGTTCCTCGGGCCTGGCCCTGAAGCCGAGTTCAATCCTTACGCGCGGATCATCGTCGAGGAAGCGCACCGGCGCGGCATCGATGTACAGGTCGATGACGCCGACGCCGGGATGTTCACCCTCAGTCACGGCGGGCGCCGGGTGCGTTGTCGCGAGTCCCTCAGCGACCTGACCAGCGCCATCAGCATGACGCTGTGTCAGGACAAAAGCCTGACCCACAAAGTGCTCAAGGCGGCCGGGCTGAACTTGCCGTGCCAACAACTGGCCGGCAACGCTGACGACAATCTGGCCTTTCTCGACGAGCACCAGCGGGTGGTGGTCAAGCCGCTGGATGGCGAACAGGGCCAAGGCGTGGCGGTGGATTTGCGGACCATTGAAGAGGTGCAGCAAGCCATCGAGAGCGCCCGCCGCTTCGACAACCGCGTATTGCTCGAAAGCTTCCACGAAGGCCTCGACCTGCGCATTCTGGTGATCGGCTTCCAAGTGGTCGCCGCCGCCATTCGCCGGCCGGCCGAAGTGGTGGGCGACGGTCAGCATGCCGTTGGTGCGCTGATCGAAGCCCAGAGTCGACGTCGACAAGCGGCCACCGACGGTGAAAGCAAGATCCCGCTGGATCATGAAACCCAGCGCACTTTGCAGTCCGCCGGGTATGACTACAACAGCATTTTGCCGGCCGGTGAGCATCTGTTCGTGCGGCGTACGGCGAACCTGCATACCGGCGGTATTCTCGAAGACGTTACCGCGATCCTGCACCCGACATTGGTGGACGCCGCCGTGCGGGCCGCCCGGGCACTGGACATTCCCATGGTCGGTCTCGACCTGATGGTGTCGGCTGCCGATCAAGCGGAGTACGTGTTTATCGAAGCCAACGAACGCGCCGGGCTGGCCAACCATGAACCGCAACCGACGGCGGAGCGCTTTGTGGATTTGTTGTTTCCGCACAGTCAGCCGGTGGTCTCTTAGTTTTGTGGTGCCTGGACTGGCCCCTTCGCTGGCAAGCCAGCTCCTGCATTCGAATGCGCACGCCTGTAGGAGCTGGCTTGCCAGCGAAAGCGGCCTGACAGGCAAAAAAAATCCCCTCATCGAAACCATCGATGGCCTCACCTCATCAGGAGTTTCCATGACTAGCAAAATTCCCGAACCCGATCTCGGTTACCTGCAAAAAGTCCTGCTGGAAATGCTCGCCATTCCCAGCCCGACCGGTTTCACCGACACCATCGTGCGCTACGTCGCCGAACGCCTTGAGGAACTCGGCATTCCCTTCGAGATGACCCGGCGCGGCACGATCCGCGCCACGCTCAAAGGCAAAAAAAACAGCCCGGACCGCGCCGTCTCCGCGCACCTGGACACCATCGGCGCGGCCGTGCGTGCGGTAAAGGACAACGGACGCCTGACCCTCGCACCGGTCGGCTGCTGGTCCAGCCGTTTTGCCGAGGGCAGCCGCGTCAGCCTGTTCACCGACAACGGCGTGATCCGCGGCAGCGTGTTGCCGCTGATGGCTTCCGGGCATGCGTTCAATACCGCCGTCGATGAAATGCCGATCAGTTGGGACCACATCGAATTGCGCCTGGATGCCTATTGCGCCACACGCGCCGATTGCGAATCCCTGGGCATCAGCGTGGGCGATTTCGTCGCCTTCGACCCGCTGCCGGAGTTCACCGAAAGCGGCCACATCAGTGCCCGTCACCTTGACGACAAGGCCGGCGTGGCCGCGTTGCTGGCGGCGCTCAAGGCCATCGTCGACAGCGGCGAAGAACTGATGATCGACTGTCACCCGCTGTTCACCATCACCGAAGAAACCGGCAGTGGCGCAGCAGCGGCGTTGCCTTGGGATGTCAGCGAATTCGTCGGCATCGACATCGCGCCGGTCGCCCCCGGCCAACACTCCAGCGAACATGCCGTGAGCGTGGCGATGCAGGATTCCGGCGGACCTTATGACTATCACCTGTCCCGGCATTTGTTACGCCTGGCCAGTGACAACGAATTGCCGGCGCGGCGCGACCTGTTCCGCTATTACTTCAGCGATGCCCACTCGGCGGTCACCGCCGGCCACGACATTCGCACCGCCCTGCTCGCCTTCGGCTGCGATGCCACCCACGGCTACGAACGCACCCACATCGACAGCCTCGCCGCGCTGAGCCGATTGCTCGGTGCCTACATCCTCAGCCCGCCGGTGTTCGCCAGCGATGCGCAACCGGCCAAGGGTTCACTGGACCGTTTCAGTCATCAGCTCGAACATGAGACCCAGATGGAAAGCGATACGCGGGTGCCGTCGGTGGACAGTCTGGTGGGACAGCGCTCGCAGAGCTGATCCGGGACCTTGATTGCAGGTAAACCGCTATCGCGAGCAGGCTCGCTCCCACAGTTGATCGCCTTCCCCTGTGGGAGCGAGCCTGCTCGCGATAGCGTCAGCCCAGGCAACACAAAATCCCGGGCTGGCTGTCCTCGCCCAATCGCCGTAGCATCGCGCCATTGATTGAAACCGAGGTGCCTATGCTGATCCCCCACGACCAACTTGAAGTCGATACCCTGACCCGCCTGATCGAAGATTTCGTGACCCGCGACGGTACCGACAATGGCGATGACACCCCGCTGGAAACCCGTGTCCTGCGCGTGCGTCAGGCCTTGACCAAGGGGCAGGCACTGATCGTGTTCGATCCGGAAAGCGAGCAATGCCAATTGATGCTCAAGCACGATGTGCCCAAGCATCTGTTTGACTGAGTCCTTCAGCTGCCCTTCTTTTTCGCCACTTTGGTCTGGATGCGTTCGTAGACCTCCGCTCGGTGTACAGCAACGTCTTGAGGTGCTTCGACGCCAAAGCGGATGTTGTTTCCGTTGATCGCAAGAACGCGCACGGAAATGTTGTTACCGATGGAAATTGTTTCGCCCACAACGCGGCTGAGTACGAGCATGAGGTCTGTCCTTCAAGGGTTACCGGCCCTTGAAGATGCCCCGCTGGCTGCACGCCTACAATGCAGTGGCGGTAAATCAGTCTCGCCCTACAACGCAGACCTGCTCTGCTGACGGAAAGGTCTGACAGGTTCGTTTGAGAGTCGGAAATTTCTGTCAGGACGCGGAGAATCGCGGGCCAAACAGGATGATGCTCGCACCGATCACACACAGCGCGACGCCAATCCAGTCCGAGCCCAGCGGACGAATCCGCTCGACCACCGCCAGCCAGCCGATCGAGGCAATGATGTAGATGCCGCCGTAAGCGGCGTAGGCGCGCCCGGCGTAGGTCGCTTCGATGCGGGTCAGCAGCAGCGCGAACAGCGTCAGGCTGATGAGGGCCGGCACCACCCACCAGGCACTTTTGCCCTGACGCAGCCACATCCAGAAGGCAAAGCACCCGGCAATTTCGAACAGCGCGGCAAGAAAAAACCACAGGTAATTGAGCATGCACGTGTCTCGCGAGGATGGCCGATGGCGGCCACCCTAACGACCGCGCTGCACAGGGGCAAGGTCAGCTTGCGGTTTGCTTGGCCTTGGCGCGCATTTTGTCGGCCATGACGGTCATTTCGTTGTAGAGCAACTGCGGGTTCTTCTGCTTGATCGCCCAGGCCATACGGCCCTGTTCGTGAGGCAGGATCATGAACTCGCCGGCAGCAACCTGCTGATAGATGTAGTCGGCGATGTCGGCAGCGCTGATCGGTGAGCTTTCCAGCAACTTGCCGACCTGAGCCTTCATGGCCGGAGTCGGGCCGCGGAAGGAGTCCAGCAGGTTGGTCTGGAAAAACGACGGGCACACCACGTGTACGCCGACTTCCTGGTGTGCCAGTTCGATCAGCAGGCTTTCCGACAACGCGACGACGCCGGCCTTGGCCACGTTGTAGTTGCTCATTGCCGGGCCTTGCATCAGCGCGGCCATCGAGGCGATGTTGATGATTTTGCCTTTGCTCTTTTCCAGCAATGGCAGGAAGGCCTTGCAGCCCTTGACCACCCCCATCAGGTTGATCGCGATCTGCCAGTCCCAGTCCTCAAGCGACAGCTCATTGAAAAACCCGCCTGAGGCCACGCCCGCGTTGTTGACGATGACATCGATCCCGCCGAGTTTGACTTCGCAGGCCTGGGCGAACGCGGTCAACTGGCTGTAGTCGCGAACGTCGCAACGCTGGATAAAACCATCCCCGCCGGCTTCACGCACCAGTTTGAGGGTTTCCTGCAAGCCAGGCTCGCTGACGTCAGACAAGGCCAGTTGCCAGCCTTCACGCGCCCAGCGCAGCGCGATTTCGCGACCCAGGCCAGAGCCCGCACCAGTGATCATCATGCGATTTTGCATAGCTAACAGCCTTGTTGTGTCCGGGAAGATGCACCGAGTGTAGCGAAGGATATGTCCCGACCCACGCTCCATCAGATTGCTGAATGGCCCAGGCAAACCGTGGAAGCGACCGAACCAACTAGCTCAACAAAAACCGAAATAAGGACATGTCCGAAATACTTTAAAAAACTTGGAATTTTCTTGCCGTGGCAACAGTCGGATTTTTTAAGCAGCTCGAATTTATGTCATTCCCGCTGGCTGGTATTGGCATGGTCAATCCACAAACCTATCCACAAGGAAACAGACATGGGCACCATACTTATCATCATTCTGATCCTGCTTCTGATCGGTGGTTTACCGGTCTTCCCACACTCCAGAAGTTGGGGTTATGGTCCGTCCGGTATCATCGGCGTAGTGTTGGTAGTGCTGTTGATCCTGCTCTTGCTCGGCAGAATATGACGTTTTTAAAAACAAAAAAAAGAGGCTCTTGAAGAGCCTCTTTTTTATTGCGTCACACGTTAGTCCGGCGTGCCGTTGACCACACCGGCGGTGTTGTCCAGCAGGCTCTTGGTCGCCGTTTGCAAGAACGCTTCGAGTTTGGTTTTCAACTCGGCCGTGCGCGGTGCATTCGGAATAACCTCGGCACGCGGATTAGCGCCCAGTTCGTACTGGTACATCTTCGGCGCCATGTCCTTGTCCCGCGGCAATACCAGAATCTGGTCGGCGGTAATGATCGCAGTGGTCTGTTCGCTGCCCGAAGGCTTGATCACGCCAAAACCAGGGTCGCCTTCAGGCAGGTTGAGCAGGTCGCGCCCCCAGCACTGATGACGCACTTCACCACCGATGCGGCCCATGATGGTCGGCACGAGGTCAATCTGAGTGCCCACTGTGTGGTTACGCTGGCCGAATTTTTCCTGGATGCCCGGTGCGATCATCAGCATCGGTACGTTGAAGCGGCCCAGGTCCATTTCGGTGATCTGGCGCTCGTTACCAAAACCGTGGTCACCGACGATGACAAACAGGGTTTCCTTGAAGTACGGCTCTTTACGCGCCTTTTCAAAGAACTGGCCCAGCGCCCAGTCCGCATAACGCATGGCGGTCAGGTGTTCGTTCAGACTGCCACGATCGGTGACGCGCTCGACCGGCAACGGTGTCGGCAAGGCGTATGGCGTGTGGTTGGACAGGGTTTGCAGCAAGGCATAGAACGGCTTGCCGTTTTCCCGCGCCTTGAGCTCGACCAGACCACGGTCGAACATGTCCTGGTCAGACACGCCCCAGGTCGGATCCGAGAACACCGGGTTAACGAAATCGTTACGGCCGATGAAGTTGGTCATGCCCTGGCTGCTGAAAAAACCGGACTGGTTGTCCCAGGCGAAATCGCCGTTGTAGACATACACATCGTCATATTGACGGGTACTGAGCAGCTGCGGCAGGCCGGACAGCTTGTGGCTGCCTTCCGGGGTCTGCATCAGGTATTCGAAGCCCGGCAGGTTCGGGAAGCAGGCCATGGTGGCAAACATACCCTGGTGGGTATGGGTACCGTTGGAGAAGAAACGGTCGAACAACAGGCCTTCCTTCGACAGCTTGTCGAGGTACGGCGTGATGTTGCCCGGAGCGCCGAGGGCGCCCACCGAGTGACCGGCCATGCTTTCCATCAGGATCACAACGACGTTCTTGATCGGCAGGGTCTTGTCGGCCGGTGGCGTGTAATCGCGACGGACCGCTGCGATCTCGCCATCCACCAGTTTGTCATCGGCCATCACCAGCATGTCACGTACGATTTGTTGGGCTTGTGGCTGTGGCAGCGTGGCTTTCCAGATATTGTCGCGATCTTCGGACATCCGGCTCTTGGCGGCGGCAACCAGAGAAAGCGTACCGTTGAGACCCAGCTGGTTGGCGAAGTTGGAATCTGTGGTGTAGACGTCACCCCAGCGCATCGGCGGGCCTTGACGCAAGGTGCCACGGGCGGCGACGACGCAAATCAGCAGGCAAACCACGAACACGCCAACGCGTGCATACCACGGCGCTACCTTGCGTGTGCTGATGCTGCCGCCGCTGAACGGGCCGCGAGGACGGGTCGCACGGTCGGCGCCCTTGAACGCCATGCTCAGGATCACGGTGCCCACGGCCCATGCCAGCAGGTAGCGGACCACCGGAAAACCGTACCAGAGCATGCTGGCCACGGTTTTCGGGTCTTCCTTGACGTACTGGAAGACCAGACCGTTCAGGCGCTGGTGGAATTCACGGTAGAAGTCCATCTCCATCAGGCCCAGGAACAACGCGATGCTGGAGACGAGGGTCAGCCAGAAACGAAAGAACCCGCGTGCCGCCATGGCCCGGGCACTGAACAGCGCCAGCAACAACGGAATGCTGAGGTAGACCACCAGGCGCAGATCAAAACGCAGGCCATTGGTGAATGCTTCGAGAAAGGTCGAGGCCGGGGTGTCAAGGATCATCTCGCGGTTGTAGACCAGCAGCGCGACGCGCAGCAGGCTGAACATGACCATCATGACCAGGGCACACAACAGCGTGTAGGCCAGATGCGATTTGACGGTCGGTTGCAGCAGGCGACTAGAAGCTCGCTGCTGATTCAGGGCGTCCGGGATTGCCATGTCGTTTTAGGACCCATTGGAAGTTGAAGTTTCAAAAAAACAGCGGCGCCTTGCCCTCTTATGGCCAGTACCTGGCCCCGGGGATTGCGCGGTGCGCAAATGTTGCACGATCAACGGCAGCATTGCCATTGATAACTACGCTCACTCAAACGCTGAGTAAGAGCTGCCGGGATGCGTGTCACATCCTGAAGAGCGGGGGCGAATTGTCTTGGAGGCTTGGTGAAAATTTCGTTCAACGAATATTCGGATACAAATTAAAGCGCTGTCGCTTGTGAAAACAGAACGCCCCGAACCGGTCGGGGCGTTTCACAAGCCTGTTCAGCGCAATGGCACCGTTACTTCTCGGCGCGTTCCTTGAGGGCTTTCAACGTATTGAACGGTGCATCCACCACGAACTTGTTGGCCACCATCGACGGCACGTTACCACCCGGTTCGGTGTGTACCTGATAGGTCACTTCGATCTGATCGCCCTTGGGCACGAACTTCCAGAAACCGTCGACTTTGACGACACGGACGAAACCTTTTTCCTCGGGAATGTACTTCGGCACGCCTTCGAGTTTGCGGGTCAGGCTTCCATCGGCACCTTCGATGGTGGTGATGTGCAACACCGAATCACGGGCAGTGACTGGCCACGGCGTGTTGAACTGGGTGTAGGTCCAGCTCTGGTCACCTTCGTGCTTGAGCAACTTCTGGGTTTTGCATTCGTGAATCCAGGCGCAGGCGCCCGCTACGTCTTCCTGCAACGCACGCAGTTTGGCCATGGAGGTCTTCATCAGTGTGACGCCCTGGTAGGCCTTGTAGTCGGAGCCGGCCACTTCACTCAGGGACACCTTGATGCCGTCTTCGTTTTTGGCGACTTTCCAGTCCTCGGCCTGTGCAACCGACGTGACCAGCACGGCCGTCAAACCACACAAAACAGCAATACGATGCAGCGAACCCATAGTCTTATTCCTTATTGTTGAAGTTCCGTCCGTTGAACACATCACGCAGCCGTCATTTGCTCCCACCAGCCGATCAGCCTGATGGCCTCTTCGCTGCTGCTTCCGCACACTTCGGGGTCGGCTTCAAAGGCCGAACACACCGCGGGCCGTTCCGGTTGCCCAAAAATATTGCACAGGTTCCCGGCCGACAACTGCAGGCAGCGTTCACCTGCGGCTTTGCCATTGGGCATTCCGGGAATCGGTGAACTGATGGAAGGGGCAATGCAACAAGCACCACAGCCCTCACGGCATTTCATGACGACAAGCTCCTCGCGACGAGCGATATGTTAAAGGACGCGGCACAGAGTACCCCCTAAAACAGTTGTTTAAAATTACCCGCCGGCGGGTTTTTCAGCGCAAACGGGCGTGACCGGCCAGTCTCCGACAAAGCGTCTGGTCTGAGGCTCACGGATTGGGAGGCGTTACTGTTTGAATTCGAACTCCAGCAACGCACCATCAACCTCACGGCGCTCTTCATTGCGCAACTGCAACTGCATTTCATTGTTGAGCAACTTTCCGTTGAGCTGGAATGGGCTGTTTTTGTCACCGAACATCTCAGGCAACAACGGTTCACGCGGGGACAGCGGCACAGTACCCACCGGTTTCAGCGCCTGGACCATGTCCCGGGGTAGTCTCAAATCCAGGTGAGCGGATGGAATCCTGGTTTTCGCCACTTCACTGGCCGATTTCGATTTGTGGGCAATGGGAGCACGACTTTTTACCATCTCAGCGCGCTTTTCGGCAGGTTCCGCTGTTTTCACGGGGGTATCGGTCGTCTCTTGTGTCTGCGAACTGCCGTTGGACGACTCGTCCTGCGCGGAAGCGGCAATGGCGGGTGCTGGCTGAACGCTCACTGACAAGCAGATCAACAACCAGGCGGCAGGAAAAGTCGGTTTCATGGACCCAACGGTGCAAACGGCAGAGACGTCTATGCTCGCCTGTTGCAACGGACAAGACAAGCGCGGTCAATGACCGCGCATTTCAGGTCACAGACCGCCAGCCGTCTCCTGGCAGAGCTGGGTGGCCAGCATGCCCAAGGTCATCAGGGCGCGCTCCGCTTCGCGGTTCCACGGGATGCCGCAGTTCAGGCGGATGCAATGATTGAATTGCTCGGTGTTACTGAAAATCAGTCCTGGCGCAATACTGATGCCCTGCTGCAATGCCCGCACGTGCAATTCCTGGGTATTGACCCGTCCCGGCAAACTGACCCACAGAATGAAACCGCCGGTCGGCCGTGTCATCTGCGTGCCTTCCGGGAAGTGCTGCTGCACCGCCAGTTGAAACGCGCTGAGATTTTTACGGTACTCCTGGCGGATGAAACGCAGATGCCGGTCGTACCCGCCATTCTCCAGATACGCCGCAATGCCCATTTGCGTGACACTGCACGCCGAATGGGTGCTGAATGTCTGCAAGCGCTGGATTTCCTGCTGATACTTGCCAGCGATCATCCAGCCGATCCGCACCCCCGGCGACAGGGTTTTGGAGAAGCTCGAGCAATAAATCACCCGGTCCAGCCGATCATAGGCCTTGAGCGATTTGGTGCGCCCCTGCTCGAACATCAGTTCGCCGTAAATGTCGTCCTCGACAATCTGGATATCGAAGTCCGACGCCAGGCGCAGCAGTTGCTTCTGCCGCTCCTCGGGCATGGTGCCCCCCAATGGATTGCTCAGGCGCGTGGTCAGCACCAGCGCTTTGATCGACCACTGGTTGGCGGCCAGTTGCAGGGCTTCGAGACTCATGCCGGTGGACGGGTCGCTGGGGATCTCGATGACCTTCAGACCCAGCAGATCCGCCAGTTGCAGCAAGCCGTAATAGGTGGGTGATTCGGCGGCAATCAAGTCGCCCGGACGGGTCAAGACTCGCAGGGACATCTGCAAGGCATCCACGCAACCGTGGGTGATCACCACTTCCGACGGATCGACCACCACGCCGGCATCGCGCATGCGGATTGCCACTTGTCGACGCAAGGGTTCGAACCCAGGGCTGAACATGTAGCTGAACGCGCGCGGGCTGTGGAAACGGGTGACTTTGGCTAATTGCTGATGCAGGGCTCGCACCGGTAAATAGTCGACACTCGGCACAGCAGCGCCTAATGGGAAAACGCCTTCACGACGGGATTCGACCAGGACTTGCTGAATGATGCTGCTGCGGGTGACCAGGCCCGGGCGCTCGACCCGGGCGATATCCGGCGTGGGCGCCGTCAAGGCCGGCGTCTGGTGCACGTAGTAACCCGACTGCGGCCGGGCACGGATCAACCCTTGATCTTCGAGATTGGCGTACGCCTGCAACACCGTTGCATGGCTGACATTGAGCTGCGAGCTCATCTTGCGCACAGAAGGCACGCGCTCTCCCGGTTGATAGACCCCACGGCGGATGTCTTCGGCCAGTTGCTGAGCAATACGTTGGTAGAGCAAGAGATTGGTCATGACGCAGCACTCGATTTCACGGGCATTTTATTCTTGTGTGAAACATTACCGGAACAGTTTAGAAGTGTACTGGGACAGTTGCCACAATAGTCGACCATACAGTGCATTGTCAGCAAAAACTGTACTGTTTTGTGAGTGGATCGGCAGGCGTAAAAAACCCGGCACTGCAGGACAGGCCGGGCTATAGAAGCTGTCGAGTGAAACGCGGCTGCGATCTGTCCAGGCCCACTTGAGTATCAAGCGCAAGATCAAAAGATCGCAGGCTCCGCCCGCTCCTACCTGGCGGCGCCGAGCTGGCCTTTTTCGTCGGAGAACACCATTTCAACCCGACGGTTCTGCGCCCTTCCCCGCTCGGAGGCATTCACCTCTACCGGGTATTCATCGCCATAGCCTTCGACTTGAATGCGTTTGTCATCGATACCCAGATCAATCAGCACATCGGCGACCGATTGCGCACGGTCCCGGGACAGCTTGAGGTTTTCCTGCTTGCCGCCGGTACTGTCGGTATAGCCTTCGATGCGCACGACGCGCTTGGGATTGAGTTGCAGGAACTGCACGATCTTCAACACCACGCGATTGGCCGAAGTTTTCAGTTCCGCCTCACCGGTGTCGAACAGCATGTCGCCCAACGTCATCACCAGGCCTCGGTCAGTCTGGGCCGTGGTCAAGGCGAGAATCTGCTCTTCGAGCCATTTTCCCTGCTGCTGCACGCTGAACAGTTTGGATTCGCGCAAGGCCAATTGCAGCCGCTGGCGTTCCAGCTCGAGCTTCGCTGCACGCTCCTCGTTGAGCACCTGATTGGTGTGCTCCCTGGCAATTTCGCTGTAGCGCTGGCTCAGATACGCGTAGTGCACAACATCCGTGCCGCTGCCCCAGTAACTGGACAAGCGATCGGCGCGGGCCAGGGATTCACCGGCACGAATCACATCCTTGGGAGCGATACGCAGCACATTGGAATCTTCCTTGACCTTCTGGAAGTCGGTACTGGCGTGCTGTATTGCGACCTCGCTGCGCTGACCTGCGCAGCCATAAAGACTCGCACAACCCGCCAGCATCAAACCGAAGAGCGCTTTGTTCTTGAGGCTCATTGGGCATCTCCCAACTGCTTGCGCAGGCGGGTGATGCGGGTGTCTAGCACGTGCAACTGCTCCTCGCTCTTGAGCGTCAGCACTTTGGCTTCGGCCAGGCGCGCATCAAGCTCGGCCTGCTCCGCGCGCATGCGCGCATTTTTGAAGGAATCGTCGGCCATGCTGCCTTTGGCGCGGTTGTACTTGTCTTCGGCCAGTTTCATTTCCGGCACATCGTCGGCATTGGCGCCTACGGCCTTGGCTTGTTCAAGTGCCTGCTCAGTCAGGCGCATTTGTTCATTCGGCGCCGGATCGGCTGCACAACCCGCCAGAGCCAAAAGGGCCAGGGCAGCAAAAAGAGGTCGAATACTCACTAAAAATCCCTACTGTTTTGGGGTACTGACGGGTTGCAGCGGCGCTTGCTTCTGTTGCGCGGTCCAGCGCTCGATATTGCGTTGCAGCATGGCCTCCGTCAGTCCGGACGCGGGCAATTCTGTCATCTTTTTGGCCAGCTGTCCGCGCAACCACGGATCGTTGCAGGCGGAGTTATGGGAAACCGCCAGGTACAGGCCCGGCTTGTCGACAGGTTGCAGGCGAGCGACCAGGTCGTTGGCCATGCCCAATGTCTGCGCCATCGCCATACCCGAGTAGCGCCCGGCCAGGACGAATTCCACCTCACTCAAAAGCAGTTTCTGAAAGGCTTGGGTCAGGTTGGCTGTACGGACGAGGGTCAATTGCTGCTCGGCGAAAGTGGCAAATCCCGAGGTCAATCGAGACTTTTCCGACACGGCACCGGAATGACCGTGCAGATCCTGTGCCTCGTTGTAGACCAGCGCGGAATCCTTGCGGGTCCAGACCAGGTAATCGTTTTCCAGCAGAGGGGGATGAATGTAGTCCAGCGTTTCCAGTTCTTTAACCGTCAACGGCGCGTCCGCCAGCATGTCCATGCGCCCGCTGCGCACTTCGTCCAGAGCCTGGGAGCGTTTGCCGGCGTAAAGCAATTCGACCTTGATTCCCAACTCCCCCGCCACGTGCCGCAACAAATCAGCACTGGCACCGATCAGGTGCCTGGGGTTTTGTGGGTCTTGCCACAGATACGGTGGCGCATCAGGGCTGCCGGTCACCACCAGGCGCTCGCACTTTCCCGCGGCAAACGAAAGCGCCGGTAATAGCGCCAATCCCAGCAAACTCCAGACAAAACGCAGATCCATGGCAATACACTCCTCTCAATCCCGCTTATGCCATCTACGAAAAAACTGCAAAAAAAAACCCGACCAAAAGGTCGGGCTCTTTATAAGTGAAGCAGCCGGTTTAGACCAGCTTCTCCAGCTCAGGGATAGCTTCGAACAGGTCTGCCACCAGGCCGTAATCGGCCACCTGGAAGATCGGCGCTTCTTCGTCCTTGTTGATCGCGACGATCACTTTGGAGTCTTTCATGCCGGCCAGGTGCTGGATCGCGCCGGAAATACCGACGGCGATGTACAGCTGAGGAGCAACGATCTTGCCGGTCTGACCGACCTGCATGTCGTTCGGTACGAAACCTGCGTCGACCGCGGCGCGGGAAGCACCAACGGCAGCGCCCAGCTTGTCGGCCAAGGCGTACAGGTGTTTGAAGTTGTCGCCGTTCTGCATGCCGCGGCCGCCGGAAACGACGATCTTGGCAGCGGTCAGTTCCGGACGATCGGACTTGGCCAGTTCTTCGCCAACGAAGCTGGAGATGCCAGCGTCGTGGGCAGCGCCAACCGCTTCAACGGCAGCGGAGCCGCCTTCAGCTGCAACCGGGTCGAAACCGGTAGCACGCACGGTGATGACTTTGACTGCTGCGTTCGACTGAACGGTAGCGATGGCGTTACCGGCGTAGATCGGACGCTTGAAAGTGTCAGCGCTTTCTACCGAGATGATCTCGGAGATCTGATCAACGTCCAGTGCAGCGGCAACGCGCGGCAGGATGTTTTTGCCGTTGGAAGTAGCGGCAGCCAGGATATGGCTGTAGCCCTTGCCCAACTCTGCCACCAGAGGAGCGACGTTTTCCGGCAGCTGGTGCGCGTAGGCGGCGTTGTCAGCTACCAATACTTTGCTCACGCCAGCGATTTTTGCAGCGGCTTCAGCCACGGCACCAACACCCTGGCCAGCGACCAGAACGTGGATGTCGCCACCGATTTTGGCGGCAGCAGCAACGGTGTTCAGGGTGGCAGGCGCCACAACCTTGTTGTCGTGCTCAGCGATTACCAAGATAGTCATGATTAGATTACCTTCGCTTCGTTTTTCAGTTTCTCGACCAGTTCAGCCACCGACTTGACCTTGATACCCGCGCTGCGTGCAGCAGGCGCTTCGACTTTCACGGTCTTGTTGGTGGAGGCGGTGGAAACGCCCAAAGCGTCCGGAGTCAGCACTTCGAGAGGCTTCTTCTTGGCTTTCATGATGTTTGGCAGAGACGCGTAGCGCGGCTCGTTCAAACGCAGATCGGTGGTGACGATGGCCGGCAGCTTCAGGGAAACTGTCTGCGCGCCGCCGTCGACTTCCCGGGTAACAGCAACGCTGTCGCCGCTGATTTCGACTTTCGAAGCGAACGTGCCCTGACCGTAGCCGCTCAATGCTGCGAGCATCTGGCCAGTCTGGTTGTTGTCGCTGTCGATGGCTTGCTTGCCAAGGATCACCAGCTGAGGCTGTTCCTTGTCGACAACAGCTTTCAACAGTTTGGCAACGGCCAGGGAAGTCAGATCTTCGGCGGATTCGACGAGGATGGCGCGGTCGGCACCCAGAGCCAGCGCGGTGCGCAGTTGCTCTTGAGCGGTGGACGGGCCAACGGAGACGACGACGATTTCAGTCGCAACACCTTTTTCTTTCAGGCGTACGGCTTCTTCAACGGCGATCTCGCAGAACGGGTTCATCGACATCTTGACGTTGGCAAGATCGACGCCGGAATTGTCCGCCTTGACGCGAACTTTCACGTTGTAATCCACAACGCGTTTGACAGCTACAAGAACCTTCATGGATTCCTCGTTACTCTCCGGTGAAAAGAAAGTCGCCTAGGCGAACCTGGCGGTTGATGCTCATCGGGCGCAAGGGCACCTCCAAAAACGCCGGCAAAGGTGTCAAGTGACCATCGCTCATGATGTGGATGACCATTCGTCAGTCGTGACCGACGAGTCATTCAATACCGCGGCGTGTAAACTGCGCGCCAAAGCTGCGCTGCACATCACTATCTACTGCCATCGCCCTGTCTTTAGAGGTGCTCTTGAAGCCACCAGTCAGCCTACGGCGAGCGCAAAACCGACCGTATCTTGACCGGAACGCCTATTCCGGTCAATACGCCAAAATAGCCGTTCATAAGGCGCGTGACTTTGATTTCTCTGGGCTTGAGCCAATTCAAACAAACGTTTGTATTGGACGCTGGGAGTGGTGTAGATATAATGCGCCACCCAGAGAGAAAGGTGGTCAATCGTTTGTCCGCTTTCGGCATCACGCCGGGATTCATGGATGCGACACCAAACTCCAATTAGAAAAAAAACTGTTGAGCCTTGAGTAGGAGATAACCTGTGGAACGCGAATACATGGAATTCGACGTGGTCATCGTCGGTGCCGGCCCCGCTGGTCTTTCCGCTGCCTGCCGCTTGAAGCAGAAGGCTGCTGAAGCCGGTAAGGAAATCAGCGTCTGCGTGGTCGAAAAAGGCTCCGAAGTCGGTGCTCACATTCTGTCCGGTGCCGTGTTTGAACCACGCGCCCTGAACGAACTGTTCCCGGACTGGAAAGAACTCGGCGCGCCGTTGAACACGCCGGTTACCCGCGACGACATCTTCGTGCTCAAGAACGCCGAAAGCGCGCAGAAAGTGCCTGACTTCTTTGTGCCCAAGACCATGCACAACGAAGGCAACTACATCATCTCCCTGGGCAACCTGTGCCGCTGGCTGGCCCAGCAGGCCGAGAACCTGGGCGTGGAAATCTACCCGGGCTTCGCCGCTCAGGAAGCGCTGATCGACGAAAACGGCGTGGTTCGCGGGATCATCACCGGTGATCTTGGCGTTGACCGCGAAGGTCACCCGAAAGAAGGCTTGTACACCCCTGGCATGGAACTGCGTGGCAAGTACACGCTGTTCGCCGAAGGTTGCCGTGGCCACATCGGCAAGCAGCTGATCAAGCGCTTCAACCTGGACACTGACGCTGACGCCCAGCATTACGGCATCGGCCTGAAAGAAATCTGGGAAGTCGACCCGGCCAAGCATCAGCCAGGCCTGGTAGTGCACACCGCCGGTTGGCCGATGGACATCATGGGCACCGAGAACACCGGCGGCTCGTTCCTCTATCACCTGGAAAACAACCAGGTTGTAGTCGGCCTGATCGTCGACCTGTCCTACAGCAACACCTACCTGTCGCCGTTCGACGAGTTCCAGCGCCTCAAGCATCACCCGGTGCTCAAGCAGCACCTGGAAGGCGGCAAGCGCATCAGCTACGGCGCTCGCGCGATCTGCAAGGGCGGCCTGAACTCGCTGCCGAAGATGGTCTTCAAGGGCGGCGCGCTGATCGGTTGCGACCTCGGCACCCTGAACTTCGCCAAGATCAAAGGCAGCCACACCGCGATGAAGTCCGGCATGCTCGCCGCTGAATCGGTGGCTGATGCACTGTTCGCCGACAAGGACGGCAGCGAAGAACTGACCACTTACGTGGAAGCGTTCAAGAACAGCTGGCTGCACGAAGAACTGTTCGCCAGCCGTAACTTCGGCCCGGCGATCCACAAGTTCGGCGCCATCGTCGGTGGTGGTTTCAACTGGCTCGACCAGAACATATTCGGCGGCAAACTGCCGTTCACCCTGCACGACAACAAGCCGGACTACGCCTGCCTCAAGCTCGCGGCCGACTGCAAGAAGATTGACTACCCGAAACCGGACGGCAAGATCAGCTTCGACAAATTGAGCTCGGTGTTCATCTCGGGTACCAACCACGAAGAAGAACAGCCGTGCCACCTGAAGCTGACCGATCCAAGCATCCCGATCAGCAAGAACCTGCCCCTGTACGATGAGCCTGCTCAGCGTTACTGCCCGGCTGGCGTGTACGAAGTGATCACCAAGGAAGACGGCGAGAAGCGCTTCCAGATCAACGCCCAGAACTGCGTTCACTGCAAGACCTGCGACATCAAGGATCCTGCTCAGAACATCACTTGGGTGACGCCGGAAGGCGCTGGCGGCCCGACTTACCCGAACATGTAAGCCGAACCGCGAACATCAAGGCTCCCGAAATGGGGGCCTTTTTGTTGCCTGCGATTTAGCGGATATTCGCGTTCCCTGCAGGCATTGGCGAACGCCGCGATCGTCTAATAACTTCAGTTACCCGAAGCAAAATCCCGCAACACCGCCCCATCCATCCGATACCGAACCCACTCTTCCTGTGGCTGCGCGCCCAACGATTTGTAGAAATCGATGGCCGGTGTATTCCACTCCAGCACACTCCACTCAAACCGCCCGCAATCATTGGCGCAGGCAATTTTTGCCAGATGACGCAGCAGGGTTTTGCCTGCACCACCGCCGCGCTGTTCCGGGGTGATGTAAAGGTCCTCGAGGTACAAGCAGTTGCTACCCAGCCATGTCGAATAGCTGAAGAAGAACACCGCGAAACCGATCGGCAAACCGTCGCGTAAGCAGATCAGGCCATGGGCCGTGGCGCCTTCGCTGAACAGGCTGCGTTCGATGTCGGTGACGCTGGCGATGACTTCATGACGGGCACGTTCGTAGTCGGCCAGTTCAGTGATGAACGCGAGGATTTGCGGTGCATCACTGGGAGTCGCCGGGCGGATTTCGATCGTCATGGACGTGCCTTGTCAAAAGTTGAAAACGCCATACTAAGGCGATGCGTGGTTTGTGGCGATAGCGCTTATCTGTCGGGATAGTGCTTATTTGTGGCGAGGGAGCTTGCTCCCGTCGGCTTGCGAAGCAGGCCCCTACTATTCAACCGAGCTCCCAAAAAATGCAGCGTTTTTATTGGGGTCGCTGCGCGTCCCAGCGGGAGCAAGCTCCCTCGCCACAAAAGCTCAAACACCACGCTTACTCCGGCCAACACTAACCCTGGAATCGACAACCTCGGACCTAACATCCCGACCTTGCATGGTTAGATAGACAAGCTGCTCATTTACCCGGTCAAGGAACCGCGCCATGTCGACCGCAACACCTCAAGTTTCACGCAAATTGTTCGGCCTGTTTTGCCTCGCCAGTTACCTGCTCTCGCTGTCCTATGGCTCGACGTTTTTGTTGTCGCTGTTGATCGGTTCGCGCGGCGGTAACGAGCACGATGCGGGCAGTGTGATTTCGGCGGCGATGCTCAGCACGTTTGTGGCGGTGATTGTTTCCGGGCACTTGTCCGATCTGCTTGGTGCTGCGCGTTCAGTGGCGCTGTTCGGTGGGTTGCTGGTAGTCGCCAGTCTGGGTTTCGCATTGACGCCGGGGTTTGGCCATCTGCTGCTGTTTTTCGGATTGTTGCTGGGGGCGGGCTGGGGCGTGTTCTACACCCTCGGGCCGATCATCGTGGCGAGCCTGGTGACGCCAGCCCAGCGCGCCAAATACTTCGCGTTGCTCTCGGGCAGCATGATGACCGGAATCGGTAGCGGACCATTGCTCGGCCGCGCGGCGAGTGCGCTTGGCTATCCGGTGACGGCGGCGTTTTACCTGGCGGCGCTGGCCAGCCTGATCGGCGTTCTGCTGTTCTGGCGGCTGGATCGACAGCTGAAACAGACGCCGACGCCATCGACCAGCGTATCGCGGATTTCCTGGCGTGCGGCGGGCCAGGTGCTGTCGTCCAAGGCCGTATTTGCGATCATCATGGTCGGCCTCGGCGGTTGCGTGTTCGGCGGGCTGTCGAGTTTCCAGACCAGCTATGCAGCGGCGCGCTCCCTCGACTATTCGTTGTTTTTCCTCGGCTTCATGAGCGCAGCGATCAGTGGGCGCATGCTGATTGCGGGTTTCGTGGTCAAACGCGATCCGTTTCGTGCGTCCTGCCTGCTCTCGGGCCTGATGCTGGGTTCGATCCTGATGTTTGGTTTTGTCGTCGACGACGGCCCCAGCTATTTGCTCGCAGCGGTGATGCTCGGGGTCGGTTATGGTCTGACCTATTCGGTGATCAACGGCCTGGCCGCCAACGAAGCGCCGAACGGCACCACCTCGCAATCCCTGTTGCTGTTCAGCCTGTCGTACTTCATCGGCGTGTTTGGCTTTCCGCTGCTGGCAGGAAAGATCATCGTCGAACACGGCATGTCTACACTGCTGCTCACGGTGTTGGTCGTTGCTTTGCTCAACTGGCTGATTACCGTGGGCCGGTTGATCTGGCGTCGGGCAACCATCGCCAAGGGATTGCAACAGGCCTGAGCCGTTCGTCGCTCATTTGGCACCCCTTCAGATCGAGGGTGGACTAATCAGACAGGACCCTCTTCGTTGGAGACGACACCATGAGCCTGTCCAGACTGACCGCCCTCGCCCTCACTGCGTTGTTGTCCTCTGTCGCACTCGCCGGCGCTATCGGCTCCAGCACGGGCCCGACCAACCCGGTAGAAAAACCCAAGGCGCCTGCCATCCAGAGCGCCCCCGGGATGAACACCGACGGCACGGATGTCGACATCAACCTGCCACCCGCCACCGGTACCGATCCACGGATGCAGGGCAACGATGCGGGCCGTCAGGACGGTTTGAATGTGCCGGACAGCACATCGCCCAGCGAGGGTGGACTCGGCTCAAGCACCACTGACAATAAAAAAGGCGGCATGAGCCAATAGCTGCCCAGACTTCAGAAGCCAGGAGAAATCCCATGCCTGCAAGCAGCCGTTGATTGAGGCGTTGCGCAAGGCGGTTTATGACCAAATCAGGTGTTGCGTTGCAGGACCCCATCGCAAGCAGGCTTGATCCCACAGTGTCAGGCTCAGGGTTCGAGACCGATGCGGAAAAACTCGCCGCCACTCCACACGCCGAGCCAGCGCTGCCCGTCGATCTCGCGACTGACCGCCAGCTCCACCAGTTGGTAAAACACGTTGCGGTGAATCAGCGCTTCGAGATTGGTCCGCACATGAACGTAGGGCGCCGGTTCTTGAGTCTCCGGATCGATCACCACGCGAATCGGGTGTTCAGCCCCAGCTTCCGTGGTCTCCTCGACATTGGTGGTAAAGCGCAGGAGTTGTGCCTCGCCCTCACCTTCCACGTCCACGGCAATCGCCACGAACGGCGCATCGTCGACCTTGATGCCGACTTTCTCGACCGGGGTAATGAGGAAATAATCATCGCCGTCGCGGCGGATGATGGTGGAGAACAACTTGACCATCGGCTTGCGCCCGATCGGCGTGCCCAGGTAATACCAGGTGCCGTCGCGGGCGATGCGCATGTCGATGTCGCCGCAGAAGTCGGGATTCCACAGGTGGACCGGCGGCAAGCCTTTGGTCTTGGGGATTTGCCCCAGCAGGTCGTTGGCTTTTTGCGGGCCACTCATGGCGTTCTCCTTGGATTTACTGGTCGCTGAGCCCCAGCAGGCTGCGCGCATATTGTTCCAGCGGCGGGCCCATGAGGTCTTCGGGTTTTTCGTCGTGGAACGTCAGCAAACCGCCACGACTCTTGATATGCGCAGTATCAATCAAATACTGGGTGCTGGTCTCGATCAACATGATTTGAATCACGCCGCTGTCGATGCCGAGGCGATCCAGCGCTTCCTGATCCAGCCACTCGTCCGAGTTGCCGATACGGTCGTCTGACTTGGCAAAACGCGTGTAAAGCAGATAGTGGGCGCCGACGGCACGGGCTTCACTCATGGCCTGGTCGAGTCCTTCGGGGACACGGGCACGGCGTACCATTGGGAAGTATTCGACAAAGCCATCGAAGGCAACTTCGGCAATCACGTTAGGGCGCGGATAAACAGTGCTGCCCGGTGGCATGAACGCACCCTGGGCAATATAGACGAAGGAGTCGGGCTGAATGCGCAGGTTATTCACGCGACGGCTGTCGCTGTGGTCGAGCACCCCTGCATCGCTCATATGGTAACGGGTCATTTCGGCCATATCGCTGACGTTCATGCAGCCACCAAGCGCCAAAACGGCCAGCAGCAAAACCAGGCTACGCATCCTATCCTCCAGAGGCCGGTGACGGAAAACCGGCGAATGGCCGTTGGATGCAGCTTCCGCGCCAGCTCAAGTTCATCGTGCCTGATCAAACGCAATCGCGGGCAAGCCACGCTCCCACAGCGTTTACGCAAAACCCTGTGGGAGCGTGGCTTGCCCGCGATGAGGCCGATTCAGCCGCCGATAATTTTCATGACGGTAGCGCCGCCGGAAAACGCCACTTCCTGCTTGTCACCCAAGGCTTTCACCAACAGGCGCTGCAACGCCGGCAGTGCTTGATGACGCGGCTTGTCGAGCAGATCACCGACATAGTGACGGTTGCTCGACGACAGGCAGCCATGCAGCCAGCCGGTTGAAGACAAGCGCAACCGAGAACAGGTTCGGCAGAACGGCACGCTCTCGTTAGCAATCACACCGAAATGCCCAAGCCCCGGAATCTCGTAGCGCACAGCGGTCGCATCGACCGGTGCATCGGCTTGCAAATACTCATAGCGCTCGCCGATCAGGCTCAGCAGTTGCTGAAGGCTGACGAATTGTTGCAGGAAGGTGTTGGAGTCATTGGCCAAGTGGCCCATGCGCATGAGCTCGATGAAGCGCAGTTCATAGCCACGTTCGAGACAGTAGTCGAGCAGCGGCATCACCTGATCGAGGTTCTGGCCGCGCAACGGCACCATGTTGACCTTGATCTTCATGCCGGCCGCGTGGGCCTGGTCCATGCCGTCGAGCACCGTGGCCAGGTCGCCGCCACGGGCAATGCCACGGAACGCACTGGCGTCGAGGGTATCGAGGGAAACGTTGATGCGCCGGATACCGGCATCCACCAGCAGGGGCAGTTTCTTTGCCAGCAGCTGGCCATTGGTGGTCAGGCTGATGTCTTCCAGCCCCATCTGCCCGACAGCCTTCATGAACGCTTCGAGTTTCGGGCTGACCAGCGGCTCGCCGCCGGTGATGCGCAAACGCTCGATGCCAGCGGCTTCGATCAGATAGGCCACACCCCGCGCCATAGCGTCGGCCGACAACTCATCCTGCGCAGCCACCAGCCGCTTGCCGTTAGGCACGCAGTAGGTACAAGCGTAATTGCAGGCGGAGGTCAGGCTGATGCGCAAATTGCGAAAACGCCTGCCTTGACGGTCAACGATCATGATCTCTCCGGTGGAAGACTATTCGGGGCTGCTAAAACTTGACCTAGAAATCAAGTTTTAGCAAGTCCTACACCTGAGTATATTCCTGCGAACGACACCCTGTAGCGAAATCATGGCGCAATAAGGTGGCTGAATGGCTCAGCTGCTTGGGGTGTCGGTGTCGCGCTTGCGTTTGTTGCCCATGCGCACACCGATGTCCATCAGGAACTGGAAGAAACCTTCCTGGTCTTCCAGCACATTGCTCCAGAACGGCGAGTGATACAGCGCCACGGCACCGTGCACCAGCGCCCAGGACGCGCAGTAATGGAAGTAAGGGGGTACGTCTTCGAGTTTGCCTTCGCTGATCCGCCCCTTGATCAGCAGAGTCAGGCGTTCGAAGTTCGAGGCGCGAATGTTGTGCAACTCCTCGATCATCTCCGGGACCTGATTGCCCTTGACCACCTTCTCTTCCAGGCGATCAAACAAGCGATAACGTTGCGGGTCGCGCATGCGGAACTCGAAATACGCGCGAGACAGGGCTTCCTTGTCCTTGTCGACGTCGGCCGAATGCAACAGCTCGTTCAAATCACGCTCGTAATCGAGCATCAGGCGCAGATAGATTTCAGCCTTGGATTTGAAGTGCTTGTAGATCGTACCTTTGCCGATACCGACGGCATCAGCAATCATCTCGACGGTGACACTGTCTTCACCTTGTTCGAGGAACAGCTTGAGCGCGGTATCGAGAATTTCTTGCTCGCGGCGACGAAACTCACGGACCTTACGGGGTTCTTTATGCATAAGAAAAGGTCTGTTCGGGTCAAAATTCGAAGCCGCGTATTATGCCTAACTTGCGTAAAAATGCACGGATCATCCGACCATATCTGCGCTTTCTGGTCATTCTGCGTACGCGGGATGACTGATGAGAACTCTTCCGAAGCGCCCGTATTCCAAATTTGTTTAAAAACCCCGGTGATCAAACTGGACGGGATGCAATCCTGATCAATACTTGAACTGTCGGCGGGGCATCTCCCCCAAGTGTCACGCCGATATTGGTACCAACGGACCGCGTGCCATTGTTTTACTCCTAATGGTCTTAACCCGGATTCACCCCCCAGAACCCGGGTTTTTTTTGCCTGCGATTCAGAGGCCAAAGCCCCGAACTGCCACAGGCTGCGATCTTTTCCGGTATTACGCCAAAGCCCTGACATGCGCCAGGGGAAACAATCGCTTGAAGTTCTCTGTGGTCTGCTCAGCAAATCGCTCGTAGGACTCACCCCGCAACATTGCCAGAAACTCCGCTACTTCCCGCACGTACTGCGGCAGGTTTGGCTTGCCGCGATATGGGATCGGCGCCAGGTACGGTGAGTCGGTTTCCACGAGCAACCGGTCAGCGGGCACCTTGCTGGCCACGTCGCGCAAGGCGTCGGCATTGCGGAAAGTGACAATCCCGGACAGGGAAATGTAGTAACCCATATCCAGCGCAGCTTTCGCCATCTCCCAGTCTTCGGTGAAGCAATGCAGCACGCCCGCCTGGGGCAGCGCCGCTTCACGCAACAGATTCAGGGTATCGGCGCGGGCGCCACGGGTATGAATGATCACCGGTTTACCGGTCTGTTGCGCCGCTTGCAGATGCAGGCGAAAGGATTCCTGCTGCAACTCTGCCGCTTCGGGCTCGTAGTGATAGTCCAGGCCGGTTTCGCCAATCGCCACCACGCGCGGGTGATTGAGTTCCTGCAACAACCAGTCGAGCGCAGGCGCGGCGCCCGGCTGGACATCCAGCGGATGCACGCCGACCGAACAGTCGACGTCGTCATAACGCTCGGCCAGGGCTTTGACGTCGGCGGCATTGTCGGCGCTGACACCGATACACAGAAAGTGCCCGACGCCGCGCTGGCGAGCCGCATCAAGTGCGGCATCCAGTGAACCGTCGTGAACGGTCAAGTCAAGGCGATCGAGGTGGCAATGGGAATCTACGAGCATAAAAGGCTGCAACTTACATCGAATGAGTGGGACAACAGGATTCCCGGTGCTTTAAGTCTAGGCGCAGACAGTCAGCGCTGGGCGGGCAAGGACGCCCATTGCACCAGCAAGGCTTCCAGCAACAAAACCCGGTTCAGGTTCGCTTTGCTCAATACTTTCTGGCGCTGGGCGAGGATCCAGTCCTGGATATTCAAGACTTTGTCCTGAGCGGTTTTCTGCGCCAGGTACTGAACGACCTTGCGCATATCGGTCAAACCCAGCCCCTCTTCATCCTGGGTCAGTTGATAGCGCAGGATCAGGCTGGACCAATCGCAAAACCAGTCGAACAGCAGCAACAAGGGAATAGCATTCCAGCCTTCGGCCAGTTGCGTCGGCGACTGTTGCTGCTTGAGCAACTTTTTCACCCCTTCCACCACTTGTGCCCGCTGTTCGCGAACGCCCTGGGCCTGCAAATTGACCGCAGCCAGCGGCGAGCCCGCGGCCAGTGTCAGCAACTCGACACGCTCGTCATCCGAACAGTCCGGCAAGGCCTTGGCCAGCCAAGCCTGGCTCATGGCCGCACTCGGCAACGGACAAGCCTGCTGCACACAACGACTCTTGACGGTCGGCAGCAGTCGGCTTGGCTGGTGACTGACCAGCAACAGAACGGTATCGCCGGACGGTTCTTCAAGGCTTTTCAGCAAGGCGTTGGCCGCATTGATGTTCATCGACTCGACCGGCTCGATCAGCACCACTTTGCGCCCGCCCAGCTGGGCGGTCTGCACGACGAAACTGACCAGATCCCGGACCTGATCAACCTTGATCGCCTTGTCGGCTTCTTCCGGTTCCAGAATGTAGTTATCCGGATGACTGCCCGCCTTCAGCAGCAGGCAGGATTTGCATTCGCCACAGGCTTCAAGGCCGGCCGGACGCTGGCACAGCAGGTTGGCCATCAAGCGTTCGGCCAGCGCCCGTTTGCCGATACCGGCCGGACCGTGCAACAGATAGGCATGGGCGTGCTGGGCACGACCGGCCAGTTGCTGCCACAGACTGTCCTGCCACGGATAGGCCTCAGCCACGGGTCAGCTCCAGCAAACGTGGCAACAATGTATCCAGTGACTGCTGAACCTGCGCCAACGGTTGTGCGGCATCCACCAGCACATAGCGCGCCGGATCTGCCTCGGCACGCTTGAGGAAAGCACTGCGCACCGCATCGAAAAACGTCCGGCCTTCGAGCTCGAAGCGATCCAGGCGACCGCGAGCACTGGCCCGGGCCAGGCCGACTTCCACGGGCAGATCGAAAATCAGCGTCAAGTCCGGGCGCAGGTCACCCTGGACAAAGGTTTCCAGAGCGGCAATGCGCTCCAGCGACAATCCGCGACCACCGCCCTGGTAGGCGTAAGTCGAGTCGGTAAAGCGATCACACAAGACCACGGCACCACGGGCCAATGCCGGGCGAATGACTTCGGCCAGGTGTTGAGCGCGGGCGGCGAACACCAGCAACAACTCGGTATCCGGGTTCATGACTTCATCGACCGGGGCCAACAACACCTCGCGAATACGCTCGGCCAGTGGCGTTCCACCCGGCTCACGGGTCAGCACCACCTCAATACCGGCGGCGCGCAAACGTTCGGCCAGGTATTCGCGGTTGGTGCTCTTGCCGGCGCCTTCAGGGCCTTCCAGAGTAATAAACAAGCCAGTCACAGGCAGTCCTTAGTCAGAGTCATTGCGAGCTTTGCGGTGTGCTTGCATCGGAAGCCGGTGCATCCGGTGCGGGTTCAGGCGCGGGATCTTGCGGCTGCACCGACGGCGAAGCGTCCGGATCAGTGTCCGGTGACGCGGTCGGGATCGGCATCTCGGCGTCCTCAGACGCCGACGCGGCAGGCTCCTCCACCGGCGTCTCGGGTGCAGAGATCGGTGCCGGGCTGGAGCGGTAATCGGCTCGGCGCTTGATCTGGTACTCACGCACTGCATTGTTGTGCGCATCCAGATCATCGGAGAACACGTGGCTGCCATCACCGCGCGCCACGAAGTACAGGCTGCTGCCCTCCACCGGATTGAGCGCCGCATGGATCGCTTCGCGACCGACCATGGCAATCGGGGTCGGCGGCAAACCTGCATTCATGTAAGTGTTATAGGGCGTGGCTTCTCTGAGATGTGCACGGTTCAACTTGCCGCTGTAACGATCACCCAGGCCATAAATCACCGTCGGGTCGGTCTGCAGCAACATGCCTATCGCCATGCGCCGTACAAACACACCGGCAATCTGCCCACGCTCCTGCGGCACACCGGTTTCCTTTTCCACCAGCGAGGCCATGATCAGCGCTTGATAGGGTTCGGTGTACGGCACGTCCGCCGATCGTTGCGCCCACTCTTTGGCAAGCACATCGTTAAGGCGATCGTAGGCAATTTTCAGCAGCTCGACATCGGACATGCCGCGCACGAAGCGATACGTGTCAGGGAAGAATCGCCCTTCGGGAAAAACCCCGGTATGGCCGAGCTTGTCCATGACCTGGCTGTCGCTCAATCCATCAAGGGTCTGCTCGAGTTTTTCATCCCTGGCCAGGGCCGCACGCACTTGATGGAAATTCCAGCCTTCGACCAGGGTCAGGCTGTACTGAACCATCTCTGCGCGCTTCCACAGATCGATCAGCCCTTCGACTGTCATGCCGGGAACCATGCGGTATTCACCGCTGTGCAGAGGTTGTTTGGGCAGGTTGAAGCGCCAATAGACGCGCAGCCAGAATGCGTCCTTGATGACGCCGTCAGCTTCCATTTTCAGGAAGGTGCGGTTCGGAGTCGTGCCCTTGGGCACCTCCAGCAGTTTTTCCTGAGTGATATTCAGCGGTTGCACCAATGCCGAATGAATTTTCCAGGCAGAAGCACCCAACATCAGCCCCGCCAGAACCAGTCCGGTTTCCAGCAGCAGCAAGAGTTTACGTCTCACGTATCAAGCATCCAGTAGCTCATTGGCAATGGTTTGGAGTTTACGGGTGAGCGGCCCAACCGGCCAGCTCAGTGCTGCATAAGCACGCACCGGCCAAACGCCATAAACGCTGTTGCAGACAAAGACTTCGTCAGCCCATTGCAGCTGTTCGAGGGGGATATCGGTGATTTGCGTGGGGATACCCGACGACTCGCCTTGAAACAAAATTTCTTCGCGCATCACCCCGGCGACGCCACAGCGTTTGAGGTCTGCCGTGATCAGCACGCCATTGCGCACCAGGAACAGATTACTGAATACGCCTTCAATCACGCGCCCTGCCTGATCGAGCATCAAGCCTTCAGCATGCTCGGTGTCCTGCCATTCGGCACGGGCGAGGACCTGCTCCAGGCGATTCAAATGCTTGAGCCCGGCGAGCAGAGGTTGATTTGAAAGTCGTGTCGTACAAGGAAACAGGCGAACGCCTTGCTCAGCATGGGCATCCGGATAGACCGCTGGTGGGTTGCCCGACAAAATGCGTCGAGCGGAAACCGAGGGATCGAAGGCGTAGCCGCGCAAGCTGTCACCGCGTGTGACGATCAGCTTGAGCACACCTTCGTCCAGCTTCGCGGCATAGTTCAACAACTCCGCGACCATGAGTTCATGATCAAGGTTGATCGCCAACCGCTGGCACCCCCTGGCCAAACGCAACAGATGACGATCCAGCAGCACCGGGAGTCCATTACGCACAGCGATGGTCTCGAACAGACCATCACCATAAGCCAGGCCGCGATCCTTCAGCGACAAAGCGTCCGCCGGCTGACCGTCGACCCAGCAGTCCATCAGCCTGCGAACCGGCGGAACACCAGCGAGCCGTTGGTGCCGCCAAACCCGAAGGAGTTGGAAACCACCACATCAATGTCCATATTGCGCGCAGTGTGCGGCACAAAATCGAGATCGCAGCCTTCGTCCGGCTCATCGAGGTTGATGGTCGGCGGCGCCACCTGGCTGTTGATCGCCAGTACGCTGAAGATCGCCTCAACCGCGCCCGCCGCACCCAACAGGTGACCGGTCATGGACTTGGTCGAACTGACTGCCAGCTTGTAGGCGTGCTCGCCGAACACTGACTTGATCGCATTGACTTCCGCCAGGTCGCCTGCGGGAGTCGAGGTGCCGTGGGCGTTGATGTACTGCACTTGATCGCCATTGATTTTGGCATCGCGCAGCGCATTGGTGATGCAGCGCGCTGCACCTGCGCCATCGGCTGGCGGCGAGGTCATGTGGTAGGCATCGCCACTGGTACCAAAGCCGATCAGCTCGGCGTAGATGGTCGCGCCACGCGCCTTGGCATGCTCGAGTTCTTCCAGCACCAGCGCACCGGCGCCATTGGACAATACAAAGCCATCGCGGCCCTTGTCCCATGGACGGCTGGCGCGGGTCGGCTCGTCGTTGCGGGTCGACAGTGCGCGGGAGGCACCGAAGCCGCCCATGCCCAGACCGCAGGCCGCCATCTCGGCACCGCCGGCAATCATCACGTCGGCTTCGTCGTACATGATGTTGCGGGCCGCCATGCCGATGCAGTGCGTACCTGTGGTACACGCTGTGGCGATGGCGTAGTTAGGCCCCTGTGCACCCAAGTGGATGGACAGGAAACCGGAAATCATATTGATGATCGAGCCTGGCACGAAGAACGGAGAGATCCGTCGCGGGCCGGTCTCGTGCAGCGTGCGGGCGGTTTCTTCGATATTGGTCAGACCGCCAATACCCGAGCCCATGGCCACGCCGATACGCTCACGGTTGGCGTCAGTGACTTCCAGACCGGCATTGCGTACCGCCTGAAAACCTGCGGCCAGACCGTACTGAATGAACAGGTCGAGTTTGCGGGCTTCTTTGACCGACAGGTATTCCTCGACATTGAAGTCCTTTACCGAGCCGCCAAAACGGGTGGAATAGGCAGAAAGGTCGGCGTGTTCGATCAGACCAATGCCACTGCGGCCAGCCAGAATGCCCTGCCAGCTGCTCGGCACATCCGTGCCCAGTGGCGACAACATACCCATACCGGTGACTACGACGCGTCTACGCGACACAGCACTCTCCTTTTTTCAAATGACGACTTTGCATCAGGCCTAAAGAAAAAACCGCACGCCATGATGGCAGTGCGGTTTTTCCATGACAGCGAGCAACGATTACAAACTATTACGCCTGATGGCTAGTAACGTAGTCGATTGCAGCTTGTACAGTAGTGATCTTCTCGGCTTCTTCGTCAGGGATTTCGGTCTCGAATTCCTCTTCCAGAGCCATCACCAGCTCAACGGTGTCAAGGGAGTCGGCACCCAGGTCTTCAACGAAGGAAGCAGTGTTGACCACTTCTTCTTCTTTAACGCCCAGTTGCTCAGCAACGATTTTCTTGACGCGCTCTTCGATGGTGCTCATACCTTGTTTTCACTCCTAATGGACAAATTCAGGCAGCTGGCCAGTGGGTAAGTGTATAGAAAGACTTTTCAGCTTTTCAACTGAAAGCTTCACTCCTCGAACCCGGTGACCCTCTGCCTATAAATAGATTGCAGCTTTATAACGGATTTTAGACAGCTCGTATGACATTTTTTTGAAGCAATCCGTCACATTTGAATTACATGTACATCCCGCCGTTCACCGGGATTGTAGCTCCGGTAACGTAAGCCGCACCGTCCGACGCAAGAAAAGCGACCACGGACGCGATCTCTTGAGCTTGTCCCAGACGGCCCAGCGGAATCTGCGTCTGCAAAGCTTCACGCTGCGCCTCGGGCAGTTCACGGGTCATATCGGTATCGATGAACCCTGGGGCCACCGAGTTTACCGTAATCGAACGCGAACCGACTTCACGCGCCAGTGCACGGCTGAAACCTTCCAGACCGGCCTTGGCGGCAGCGTAGTTTACTTGGCCTGCGTTGCCCATGGCACCCACAACCGAACCAATACTGATAATTCGACCCCAACGGGCCTTGGTCATACCACGCAAAACGCCCTTGGACAGGCGGAACAGACTGTTCAGGTTGGTATCGACAACGTCATGCCACTCGTCGTCTTTCATACGCATCATCAGGTTATCGCGGGTGATACCGGCATTGTTGACCAGGATTGCCGGCGCACCGAACTGCTCCTGAATGCTTGCCAGGACACTTGCCACGGACTCGTCACTGGTGACATTGAGTTCCAGGCCAGTCCCCTGGATACCGTTTTCTTTCAGGGTAGCGGCAATACGCTCAGCACCCGACGCAGAGGTCGCGGTGCCCACTACGATGGCGCCCTGACGACCCAGTTCCAGGGCGATAGCCTGGCCGATGCCACGGCTTGCACCGGTGACCAGTGCAACTTTACCTTGCAGACTCATGCAAGCTTCTCCTGATTCAGGCCAACGCTGCACGAGCGGCAGCGAAAGCGTCTGGGGTATTGAGGTTGGATGTCGACACGCCTTCAGCACAGCGCTTGTTCAGACCGGCCAGTACTTTGCCCGGACCGCATTCGACCAGTTGGGTCGCGCCCTTGGCGGCCAGCGCCTGGACCGATTCAACCCAGCGTACTGGCTTGTAGAGCTGCTCAAGCAAATCACGCTTGAGGGTTTCCAGATCGCCCGGCACTTCGGCACTGACGTTCTGCACAACGGGAATCTGTGGGACTTGCCAGTCGATCGCGGCGATCGACTCGGCGAAACGCTCGGCGGCCGGACGCATCAGTTCGCAGTGTGATGGCACGCTGACCGGCAATGGCATGGCGCGCTTGGCACCCCGCGCCTTGCAACCTTCAATAGCGCGCTCGACCGCAGCCTTGGCGCCAGCGATGACGACCTGACCCGGGGAGTTGAAGTTCACCGCGCTGACCACGTCGCCTTGCGCCGCTTCGGCACAGGCGGCCAGTACGTCCGCATCTTCCAGACCCAGGATGGCGGCCATGCCGCCCTGCCCGGCCGGAACGGCCTCCTGCATCAACTGACCACGACGCTCGACCAGTTTCACCGCGTCACCCAGGCTCAGGCTGCCGGCAGCGACCAACGCGCTGTATTCACCCAGGCTGTGCCCGGCAACGTAAGCCGGACGCGCACCGCCTTCAGCCAGCCACAGGCGCCACAGGGCGATCGAGGCGGTCAGAATGGCCGGCTGGGTTTTATCGGTCTGATTGAGTTGCTCTTCCGGCCCTTGCTGGGTCAGTGCCCATAGGTCGTAACCCAGAGCATCGGAAGCTTCTTTGAATGTTTCGAGGACAACTGGGTGTTGTGCGCCCAACTCGGCCAGCATGCCGAGGGACTGCGAACCCTGTCCTGGAAAGACGAATGCGAGGGAAGCAGACATGTAACAAGCCCCTAATGATCTTGTCGTCGGAGAGTTGACGCCCCGGTTTTTGGGACGCAAGAAACTGACAGTTGGATGGTGACTCGAACCGAGCAGTCACATTTAAGCATTGTCCGACGAAAACGCCTAAAGCAACAAATCCTCCAGACGACCGTGAATGCGTTCTGGCAGGTTTTCCTGAATTTCGATCAGCGCGCGCTGAATGGCACTTTGAAAGCCCTGCACCCCGGCAGATCCGTGGCTTTTCACGACAATGCCCTGCAAGCCGAGAAAGCTCGCACCGTTGTGCCGCGCGGGCGCCAGGTCAGCCTGCAAGCGCTTCATCAGCGGCAACGCCAATGCACCGACCATGCGCGAAGCAACACTCTGCCTGAACAACGCTTCGATACGCCCGGCAATCATGGTCGCCAGGCCTTCGCTGGATTTGAGCAGGATATTGCCGACAAATCCGTCGCACACCACCACATCAGCTTCGCCACGGTACAAACCATCACCTTCGACAAAACCGATGTAATTGATACCTCGGGCTGCCTGCAACAACGTGGCGGCCAGCTTGACCTGCTGATTTCCCTTGATGTCCTCGGTGCCGATGTTCAACAACGCCACGCGCGGACGAGCAATGCCCAGCGTTTCCGCTGCGACCGAGCCCATCACAGCGAACTGCAACAGATGTTCCGCGCTGCAATCGACGTTGGCACCCAGATCGAGCAACTGGCAATAACCCTTCTGTGTCGGAATGGCCGCCACCATGGCCGGCCGATCAATGCCCGGCAAGGTCTTGAGCACAAAACGCGACAGCGCCATCAACGCACCGGTATTGCCGGCACTGACGCAGGCCTGGACCTTGTCATCGCGCAGCAACTCGAGCGCCACGCGCATGGATGAGTCGGGCTTGCCTCGCAGGGCCTGGGCAGGTTTTTCGTCCATAGTGATGACTTCGGACGCCGGAGCAATCGACAGGCGTGCGCGATCCACAGCCGAATGGCCAGCGATCAGTTCTTCAAGAAGGGAGGGTTGACCGACGAGGGTCAGGTGCAGCGAGGGGGTAGCAGCCAGACAAGCGAAGCTGGCCTGAACAATGCTGCGGGGACCGAAGTCCCCGCCCATTGCGTCAATCGCGATGACTTGAGCAGACAAGTGATTACTCGTCAGCGCCCTTGTCGATCACTTTACGGCCACGGTATACGCCTTCTGGCGATACGTGGTGACGCAGGTGAACTTCACCGGTGGTTTTTTCTACAGACAGGGTGCTAGCCTCGAGAGCGTCGTGCGAACGGCGCATGTCACGGGCAGAGCGGGATTTTTTGTTCTGCTGAACAGCCATAATTGATTAACTCCTAAACGTTTGGGTCACGCTTTAACTGCGCCAATACACTGAACGGGTTGGACCGCGTTACCTCGTCCTCGCTCGGTTCGGGCTCATCTGCTCCCGCCGGCTGCTGGCATTCTTCCGGATGATGAGCAGGCACAATGGGCAAGGCGAGCAGAAGCTCCTCCTCGATCAGTGACTGCAGATCCAAAGGATCTTCGCCCAGTTCCAGCACGTCATAACCTTTCGGCAACGACTGGGTATTCGCACCCTCCTTCACCACAGCGTAACTGCATTCGCTATGGATCGGCAGGGTGACCAGCTCAAGACAACGCTGGCAAACCATTTTGACCTCGGTGTCGATAAAACTGTGGATGACCACAGATTTACGTTCATCTCGTTCAAAAACGAATTTAGCCTGCACCGTACCGACATTGTCGGAAAGCGGGTCGCAGAGTCTCTTCAAATCGGCCAGCAGCATTTCACCTTGGAGGGTGGTGCCACGATCAGCCAATTTGCGCGGGTCAACGTGAGGTGGAATCGGGTCATTCAACATAGGCGCAGCATTATAGGGATGCACCCGGCCATGTCAAAGGAAATTCAGCCCTGTCCGTCACTTGGAAGCCCCGCTAGAATTCACGACTGTCATTTGGAGTTGCGCATGCTGCCTTTATTACTCGCTTCCAGCTCAGCTTATCGCCGGGAATTACTGACCCGTTTGCAGCTACCCTTTACGTGCAGCTCGCCGGATATCGACGAGAGCCATCGCCCCGGCGAGCCCGCCATCGAGCTGGTCAAACGCCTGGCCGAAGAGAAGGCGCGCGCCCTGGCGGACAGCCATACCGCTCATCTGATTATCGGCTCAGATCAGGTCGCCGTATTGGGCAACCGCATTATCGGCAAGCCACACACCTTCGAAAAAGCCCGAGAGCAACTCCAGGCCTCAAGCGGCACCAGCGTGACATTCCTGACCGGACTGGCCCTGCTGAACAGCCAGACCGGCCATTGCCAGGTCGACTGCGTGCCATTCACGGTACACATGCGCACACTCGACACCGCACGAATTGAACGCTACCTGCGCGCCGAACAGCCCTACGACTGCGCTGGCAGCTTCAAGGCCGAGGGTCTGGGCGTCAGCCTGTTTCAAAGCACCGAAGGGCCTGACGCGACCAGCCTCGTCGGCCTGCCATTGATTCGCCTGATCGACATGTTGCTGGCTGAAGGCGTGCAAATCCCGTAGGAGCCGGCTTGCTGGCGAACCGGGGCGACGCGGCGCGTCAGGTATGCCGCCATCGCTGGCAAGCCAGCGCCTACAGGTCATGGGAAGGCAAAAAAACCGGCAATGGCCGGTTTTTTTGTGCAATCAAAAGATCAGCGCAGCGACGGACCGTTAAACCCCATCCACATCGCCAGATGCTCAGCCACGCTGGCGCCCAGCTTCTTCGAGAAGCGATCGAATGGCGACTCCTGAACGGTAAAGTCCACCAGCTCTTTCTCGCCGATCACATCCCGCGCAACCGAACTGGCACTGCCCAATCCATCGACAAGCCCTAGCGGCAGCGCCTGCTCGCCGGACCAGACCAGACCGGAAAACAACTCCGGATGCTCCTTGTCCTTCAGGCGATCGCCGCGCCCCTGCTTGACGCTGTTGATGAACTGTTTGTGCGTCGTATCGAGCACACCTTGCCAGAACACCGTTTCTTCCGACTTCTGCGGCTGAAACGGGTCGAGGAACGATTTATGCTCGCCCGAGGTGTATGTGCGACGCTCGACGCCCAGCTTCTCCATGGTACCGACAAAACCGTAACCGGCCGCCGTCACACCAATGGAGCCCACGAGACTCGCTTTGTCCGCGTAGATCTGGTCGGCGGCACTGGCGATGTAATACGCCCCGGAAGCCCCCAGATCAGAAATGACCGCGTACAGCTTGATCTCCGGATGCAGGCCGCGCAGGCGGCGGATCTCGTCATAGACGTAACCCGACTGCACCGGACTGCCGCCCGGACTGTTGATGCGCAGAATGACACCCTTGACCTTTTCATCCTCGAAAGCTGCGCGCAGGCTGCCAACGATGTTGTCGGCACTGGCCGGCTCCTTGTCGGCGATCACACCGGTCACGTCGATCAACGCGGTGTAGTTGCCACTGCGAGTCGCCGCCTTTTCCATGTCCATCAACGGCGAAAACAGCGCCAATGCACCGAACAGGTACACAAAGGTCAGCAGCTTGAAGAATATTCCCCAGCGACGGGACCGGCGCTGTTCCTGCACGCTGGACAGCAAGGTCTTTTCCAGCAGCTTCCAGCTTTTCGCGTCACCGTCATCAGCGCTCGCCTTGGCAGGCGCTTTCCATTCGTCGGTCATGCCATACACCCCAGCAAAAACGTATTAAGCCTGACGAAGCCAGGCGTGCAATTCGGAAAAACGATCTATGGACAGCCGCGGCTCAAACAGCTTCAGCGCCTCAATGGATTGAGCACCATAGCTCACCGCAACTGAATCCATGCCGGCATTGCGTGCCATTTGCAGATCAAACGACGAATCGCCGACCATCAGCGCCTGCTGCGCAGAAACGCCGCAATGAGCAAGGATTTCTTCCAGCATCAGAGGATGAGGCTTGCTGGCCGTTTCATCTGCCGCACGAGTGACATCGAAGTAATCTTCCCAGCCGTGCGCCTTGAGCACCCGATCCAGCCCGCGACGAGCCTTGCCGGTGGCCACCGCCAAGTGATAACCCTCATTGCGAAAGGCTGCCATCGACTCGACAACACCCTCGAACAACGGCGACGGCACAGCTTCCGATGCGATGTAGTGATCAGCATAGTGCTGACGAAACGCGACGAGCTCGTCATCGCCAATATGCGGATACAACGTGCGAATCGCCTCGGGCAACCCCAGTCCGATGATGCCCTTGACGGAAAAGTCATCGCACAATTGAAAACCGGAGCGCTCGGATGCCACATGCATCGCTTCGACAATCCGACCGATGGAGTCGGCAAGGGTGCCATCCCAATCAAAAATCAGCAGCTTGTAGTCAGATGGGCGCACTCAATCGCTCCACGGTCTTGGCCCACATTTCGTCTACCGGCGCCTGAAGCTTCAGCTCACCACCATCCGGTAACGGCACAGTCAGCATGTAGGCGTGCAGGAACAGGCGCTTGCCGCCCAGATCGCGAATTTCCTTGCTGAAATCGTCATCACCGTATTTGGTGTCACCAGCAATGCAGTGACCCGCGTGCAAGGTATGGACACGAATCTGGTGAGTGCGGCCGGTGATCGGCTTGGCTTCGATCAGGGTGGCAAAGTCGCCAAAACGACGCAGGACCTTGAACACGGTCACAGACTCCTTGCCCTCCTCCTCGTCGACCTCGACCATGCGCTCACCGGAGCGCAGATTGCTCTTGCCGAGCGACGCTCGAACTTGCTTGATCGAGGACGCCCAGTTACCGCGAACCAGCGCCATATAGCGCTTATCGACGCCATCGCCGCGCAAGGCTGTGTGCAAGTGACGCAGCATGCTGCGCTTCTTGGCGATCATCAGCAGGCCGGAAGTGTCACGGTCGAGGCGGTGAACCAGTTCGAGCTCCTTGCAATCGGGACGCAACTGACGAAAGGCTTCGATGACGCCGTAATTCAAGCCGCTGCCGCCGTGAACGGCGATACCGCAAGGCTTGTTGATCACGATCAACGCCTTGTCTTCGAAGACAATCGAGGCTTCGAGGCGCTGAAGCAGGCCCTGAGCCAGCGGTACCGGCTCGTCGCGCTCAGGCACACGAACCGGCGGCACGCGCACGATATCGCCCGCCTGCAGTTTGTATTCGGGCTTGATCCGCCCCTTGTTCACACGCACTTCGCCTTTGCGCAAAATGCGGTAAATCAAGGTCTTGGGCACACCTTTGAGCCGTGCAAGAAGGAAGTTGTCGATGCGTTGGCCGGCATATTCCGGCGAGACCTCAAGCAGTTGTACGCTTGGAGTCGGGAGGGTAGTCGTCGTCATGCCGCGGATGATAACAATTTTTATGGAATTGAAGCACTTAATCATTGCTGCTATAGTCGCGAACGCCGCCAAAAGCGGCCTGGACAGCGGACCATCGGTCAAAAACCGGCCCTGACCAACGCAATTCACCAGGACGCGAGGCCGTCCTACGGGGCTTTCGCTACGTAACGGTGGAGTTTGCAGGTGTAACGAGCGCAGGTGACATGAGGCCTGAATCACGCTGCAAAACGGAGTATCTCACTCGTTTTGCAAGCCATATTCACGGCCAGTTCACAAAGTGCAGTCAGCTGCGAATGACCCCGAGCGAACGCTTCGGAAACAACGCCTAAATTAGCCATGATGCGTGACCTCCCCTTTCGGAGCTCACGGTAAATGCCAACCCGCTGCGGATTCTGCGCGCGGCAGCACCCGAATTATCAGGGATACGTGTAGGGTGGAGATGCACAACCGCTGGACTGTGTAGCAATAGGCTTTATCAAGACGCTTCATCTCGTCCACAGCCGCTGGTTGATTCCTCCTCCTGACTGAGTGCTTAAGTAGCCACAGCAAGCAGGACGCGTACGTCGCGATGAAGGCCCACATTGGCCAGACTTCGCTGGACACGGGAATGGCCAACCACTCCCGACGCACCTGACACCGACCGTGAGAAGTCGTGTGTGCCGAACGCCGTTTCCGGCAGCCCGGAAACCGACGGTACTACATGAAAAGAATGCTGATTAACGCAACTCAACCCGAAGAGTTGCGTGTTGCACTGGTAGATGGCCAACGCCTCTACGACCTGGACATCGAATCCGGTGCACGCGAGCAGAAGAAGGCCAACATCTATAAAGGCCGGATTACTCGCATCGAACCAAGCCTCGAGGCTGCCTTTGTCGATTTCGGCTCTGAGCGCCACGGCTTCCTGCCCCTCAAAGAAATCTCCCGCGAATACTTCAAGAAAGCCCCTGAAGGCCGCGTCAACATCAAGGACGTCCTGAGCGAAGGCCAGGAAGTCATCGTTCAGGTCGAAAAAGAAGAACGTGGCAACAAGGGCGCCGCCCTGACCACCTTCATCAGCCTGGCCGGTCGATATCTCGTTCTGATGCCGAACAACCCGCGTGCCGGCGGTATCTCCCGTCGCATCGAAGGCGAAGAGCGCAATGAACTGCGTGAAGCCCTGAACGGCCTGGTTGCCCCGGCTGACATGGGTCTGATCGTGCGCACTGCCGGCCTGGGCCGCAGCAGCGAAGAAATGCAGTGGGACCTCGACTACCTGCTGCAACTCTGGACCGCCATCAAAGAAGCCTCGCTGGATCGTTCCGCGCCGTTCCTGATCTACCAGGAAAGCAACGTGATCATCCGCGCCATCCGCGATTACCTGCGCCAGGACATCGGCGAAGTGCTGATCGACAGCGTTGAAGCCCAGGACGAAGCCCTGACCTTCATTCGCCAGGTGATGCCGCAGTACGCCAGCAAGATCAAGCTGTACGAAGACAGCGTTCCGCTGTTCAACCGCTTCCAGATCGAAAGCCAGATCGAGACCGCTTTCCAGCGCGTCGTTGAACTGCCTTCCGGCGGTTCCATCGTCATCGATCCGACCGAAGCCCTGGTGTCCATCGACATCAACTCGGCGCGCGCCACCAAAGGCAGCGACATCGAAGAAACCGCGCTGCAGACCAACCTTGAAGCCGCCGAAGAAATCGCCCGTCAGTTGCGCCTGCGCGACATCGGCGGCCTGATCGTCATCGACTTCATCGACATGACCCCAGCCAAGAACCAGCGTGCCGTGGAAGAGAAAGTCCGCGAATGCCTGGAAGCCGACCGCGCTCGCGTGCAAGTCGGTCGTATCTCGCGCTTCGGCCTGCTGGAAATGTCCCGTCAGCGCCTGCGTCCGTCCCTGGGCGAAAGCAGCGGCATCGTCTGCCCGCGTTGCAACGGCACCGGCATCATCCGTGACGTTGAATCGCTGTCCCTGGCGATCCTGCGCCTGATCGAAGAAGAAGCCCTGAAAGACCGTACCGCCGAAGTTCGCGCACAAGTGCCGATCCCGGTGGCCGCGTTCCTGCTCAACGAAAAACGCAACTCGATCACCAAGATCGAACTGCGCACCCGTGCCCGCATCGTCATTCTGCCGAACGATCACCTCGAAACGCCGCACTTCGAAGTGCAGCGTCTGCGTGATGACAGCCCGGAAGCCGCGACCAACCAGTCCAGCTACGAAATCGCTGCTGCCGCTGCCGATGTGGAAGAAGTCCAGCCAGCCGCCGCGACCCGCACCCTGGTTCGCCAGGAAGCCGCCGTCAAGACCGCACCGGCCCGCGCCAACGCTCCGGTTCCGACCGAAGTCGCCGCTCCGGCCCCTGCTCCGGTTGCAGTGCCTGAGCCAAGCCTGTTCAAAGGCCTGGTGAAGTCGCTGGTCAGCCTGTTCGCCACCAAGGAAGAGCCTGTTGCTCCGACCGTGGTTGAAAAGCCTGCGACCACCGAGCGCCCGGCCCGTAACGAAGAGCGTCGCAACGGTCGCCAGCAGAGCCGCAACCGTAACGGTCGCCGCGATGAAGAGCGCAAGCCTCGTGAAGAACGTGCTCCGCGTGAAGAACGCGCCCCACGTGAACCGCGTGAAGAGCGTCAGCCACGCGAAACCCGTGAAGAAACGCCGGCCGTAGCCCGCGAAGAACGCGCACCTCGCGCACCTCGTGAAGAACGTGCGCCGCGCGCACCGCGTGAAGATCGCAAGCCACGTGGCGAGCGTGAAGAACGCGTTCGTGAACTGCGCGAACCTCTGGATACCACGCCAGCCGCCGCTCCAGCTCCAGTTGCAGCTGTCACCGCTGAAGAGCGTCCGGCCCGCCAGCCACGTGAAGAACGTGCTCCACGCCCACCGCGTGAAGAACGCCAGCCACGTACCGAGCAAGCCGCTGCCGCCGTCGCCGAAGAAGAACTGCCGACCAGCGAAGAGCAACTGCAGGAAGACGGTCAGGATGGCGCCGAAGGCGATCGTCCACGCCGCCGCTCCCGTGGTCAGCGTCGTCGCAGCAACCGTCGCGAGCGTCAACGTGACGCCAACGGCAACGTGATCGAAGGTTCGGAAGATTCCGAAGGTAACGAAGGCGCCGAAGGCCCTGAAGCACCAAGCACTGCCGATCTGGCCGCCGGCCTGGCTGTTACCGCAGCCGTTGCCAGCAGCGTGATCAGTGCTCCAGCCGAAGCACAGGCCAACGAGCAAGCCGAACGCGCGACTGCCTCCACCCTGGAAACGGCTCCGGTCGAAGCGCCAGCTGTTGAAGCGACCACGCCGGTCGAAGTCACTGCCGCGCCAGAAGTCGAAGTCGCACCAGCACAGCCTGTTGTTGAAGCCGCTGCCGAACCCGTCGTGGTTGCAGAACCGGTTGTTGAAACCGTGTCTGAAACCGTGTCTGAAACCGTTCGTGAAGTTCGCGAAGAGCAAACCGCATTCAACTGGGTTGCCGAGCCTGCTGCCGCTGAAACACCAGCACCGGCGCCAGTCGCTGAACCTGAAGTAGCGCAAGCGATGGTTTCCGAACCTGTGGTTGCTGCTGCCGAGCCTGCGCCAGTTGTTGAAGCGCCAGTTGTTGCCGAAGTTGCACCGGTCGTCGCTGAAGTGACCACACCTGTCGTGGAAGCTGCCCAAGTCAGCGCCCTGACGCCAAATGGTCGCGCGCCTAACGATCCACGCGAAGTGCGTCGTCGCAAGCGTGAAGAAGAGCGTCTGCAGAAGGAAGCCGAACTGGCCGCCGCTGCTGCACCGACTCCGATCGTGGCTGAAGCGGTTGAGGCAGCACCTGCCGAGACGGTTGAATCCGTGATCGAAGAAGCACCGCGCTCCGTTCAGGAAGCCGTAGAGCAACACGAACAAGCCGAGGAAAAAGAACACGAGCCTAAACCGCTCGTCTGACTCCGTCGGTGACTAAAAAGCCCCGCCTGGTGATCCAGGCGGGGCTTTTTATTGCAATAAAGATCCCGCAGCTTTCGGCAGCGCCTACAGATGCTCGACGCAGGAGCTGCCGAAGGCTGCGATCTTTTTGATTTCACCCAAAGACCAACTTCTCCGGCACATCCACATCCCACAAAACCCCGGGATCATCCACCGAAACCTCAACCACTCGCCCCTGCGCAAACAAGGGCTTGGCTCCCCGATCTCCCGAAAGCGCCATCAAGCCAGGTCCAAAACTGCAACCGAAACCGACCGGATGCCCGTAGTCACCATCATGTACCGGGACACTGATACCATCTTCAGCAACTTGAACCACAATTTGCTCGATAGTCGACGGCAAGACAAACGGCATATCCCCCAACACCATCAACCATCCCCCGAGCTCCCCGCACGCAGCCACACCAGCGGCAATGCTGTCGCCCATTCCAGTGGACTCGATCAGCACGATCGCGCAACCATAAGCCTTTGCCATGCGGATCACTTGCGGGCGGTCAGCGGTGGTCACCAACACCCGCTTCTCCAGGGTTGCCGGCAGATTGACCAGCACCTGCTCAATGACAGATCGAACCGCGCCATCCCGACCGACGCAGTCAGCCAGCAACTTGTCTTTCTCGGCACCGGCGACCTGGCGAAACCGACTCCCCTGCCCCGCTGCCAGCACAATGACGCCGATGGGCTCGCTCATACATCCTCCTGCAACGGTTTCTTCTGTTTCAACTCGACGCCATTTTTGATCGCCACGATTTCGGCCATGAGCGACAAGGCGATTTCCGCTGGATTATGACTACCGATATGCAAACCGATCGGGCCGTGCAATCGAGCGATGGCCTGTTGTGACAAACCCAGTTGAGCCAGGTTGTCCCGGCGTTTCTGGCTGTTGATCCGTGAGCCCAGTGCGCCGACATAGAACGCCTTGGAATCGAGGGCTGTCAGCAGCGCCATGTCGTCCAGGCGCGGGTCGTGAGTCAGGGCGACGATGGCCGTGCGTTCGTCGGTCTGGATACTCAGGACGGCCTCGTCGGGCATGCCCGAGACAAAACGTCCGTGCTGCGCTTCCCAGCCATAGACGAACTCGGTGCGCGGGTCGCAGATCAGCACTTCAAAATCCAGCAACCGGGCCATTTCGGCGACATACCGGGACAGCTGCCCCGCGCCAATCAACAACAGACGCCAACGCGGACCATAAATTGCGCGCAAGGTCTGCCCGTCGAACATCAACACGTCCGACTTGCTGGCAGGCGTCAAAATCACTTGGCCGGTTTCAAGGTTGAGTTCCCGTGCGACGATTTCATGGGCCTCACAGTGGGCCAGCAATTGCTCGACCCAAGCCGCATCATCGACGCGCTCTTCGATCAAACGCAGCGTACCGCCACACGGCAAGCCGAATCGCGCCGCCTCTTCACGGGTGATGCCGTAGGTAATCAGTTGCACCGCTGGCCCGTCGACCGGGATTCGACCGTCGTGCTGCCGTGCAATCAGATCATCTTCGACGCAGCCACCGGAGACCGAGCCAATCACCACACCGTCCTCGCGCAGCGCCAGCATCGCCCCAGGTGCCCGGGGCGCGGTGCCCCAGGTCTGGGCGACGCTGTACAACATTACCCGCTGACCAGCGCGGCGCCACTCCAACACGCTGCGCAGGACATTCAGGTCGGCGCTGTCCATCAGGCGCCTGCCTTCTGCCAACCCGACAGCTGATAACGAACCGGCAAATTGCGAATGCGTTGGCCGGTGGCGGCGAAGATCGCATTGCACAGCGCCGGGGCAATCGGTGGCACACCCGGTTCGCCGACGCCGCCCAACGGAACGTTGCCCGGTGGGGTCACCAAGTGTACGGCGATGTCTTTCGGCGCCAGGGACATGCGCGCCACTTCGTACATGTGGAAGTTGTCCTGCTGGACCTTGCCGTCCTTGAAGCTGATTTCACCCAGCACCGCGTTGCCCAGCCCCATGACACAGGCGCCTTCGAATTGAGAGCGAATCCGTTCGGGGTTGATCTGCGGTCCGCAATCGACGGCAATATCGGCCTTGTGCACGATCAGCGTGCCGTCGTCTTTGACTTCAACCTCGATCACCGCTGCCACGTACGTCACGAAACTGTAATGCACCGCCAGACCCAATCCTCGCCCTTTGGGCAACTCGCGCCCCCAACCGGCCGCCTTCGCGGCAGTTTCCAGCACCGTACGCAGGCGTGCCGTATCGATCGGATAACGCTCCGGCGATTCACCGTAGTTCCATTCTTCACTCAAGGTGCGCGGATCGATCTGACGGTCCGGGCCGAGCAATTTGACCTGATACTTGAGCGGGTCCTGTCCGGCCTTGTGCGCCAGTTCATCGATAAAACTCTGGACCGCAAAGCCATGGGGAATGTTCGACACCGAGCGATACCAGCCGACCCGGGTGTGTGCCATCGCTTCAGGGTTTTCCAGGCGGATGTTGGGAATGGCATAGGCCATGTTGGTGAAACCCATGCCCAGTTCGAACGCCGCTTCATGGTTCATGCCCGGCGCAAACAGCGCGGTGATGCTCGGCGCCACGGTGCGGTGCAACCAGCCGGAGGGCAAGCCGTCCTTGTTCAGGCTGGCCTTGAGGTATTCCACCGACACGGTGTGGAAGTAGGAATTGTGGATGTCGTCTTCACGGGTCCACTGCACACGCACGGCTTTGCCGGGGAATTCCTTGGCCAGGATGGCGGCTTCGATGATGAAGTCAGGTTTGGACTTGCGCCCGAAACCGCCGCCCAGCAAGGTTACGTTGAACGTGACCTTGTCCAACGGCAATCCCAGGCGTTCGCCGATCCGCTGGCGGCTCACCTGTGGCGCCTGACTCGGGCCCCAGGCTTCGCAGACGCCATCCTTGTAGCGTGCGATGGCGACCATCGGTTCCATCGGCGATTGCGACAAGTGAGGCAGGTAGTAGGACGCTTCCAGCGTGTTGTCGGCGCTGCTCATGGCTTCGTCGATGTTGCCGGTATTGCGCACCACTTTGCCGGGTTTGAGTGAAGCAGCTTCCAGTTCCTTGCGGTAGGCAATCGAGTCATAGCTGGCATTAGGGCCGTCGTCCCACTCGATCTTCAGCGCCTCGCGCCCCTTGATTGCGGCCCAGGTATTACTGGCCACTACGGCGATTCCGCCCAACGGTTGAAACTCGGAAGGCAACGGACGGCTGTCGATCTGAATCACCTTCAGCACACCGGGGACTTTCATCGCCGCACTGCCATCGAAACTTTTGACCTTGCCGCCATAGACCGCAGGCCGGGCGATCACCGCGAACAACATGCCGTCGAAATGCACATCGGCGCCATACACGGCACGACCATTGACGATGTCGTCACCGTCGATCGCCTTGGTGCCTTCCTTGCCGATGTAGCGAAATTCCGACGGCTGCTTGAGCTTGAGGCTGTCGCGTGCCGGTACAGCCAAGGCACCGGCAGCAGCCGCCAGCGCGCCGTAATCCAGTTCGCGGCCTGACGGTGTATGGATAACTTTGTGCAACTGCGCATGGCATTCGCTGACCGGCACTTTCCACTGCTCGGCGGCGGCTTGTTCGAGCATGGTCCGTGCGGCGGCACCGCAACGGCGCATCGGTTCGTACCAGTGGCGCATGCTGCGCGATCCGTCAGTGTCCTGATTGCCGAAGCGCACTTCGTCACCCGGTGCCTGACGCACTTTGACCCGCGCCCAATCGGCTTCCAGTTCATCGGCCACGACCATGGTCAGGCTGGTGCGCACGCCCTGACCCATTTCCGAACGGTTGCACACCACGGTCACCGTGCCATCCGCGGCAATGCTCACATAGACCTTGGGGTCATCGATCCAGCCGTTGGGCATACCGTCGGCGCCGAACTTTTTCTCTTTCTCTTCGGCAAACGCCTCCTGCCAGCCCCAACTGGCGGCAACGACCAATGCACCAGTGGCGCCGACACCCTTGAGGAAGCCTCGGCGACTGAGGTTGCTCAGGGCGAAGTCATTCGGTAACTGGCTCATGCCTTGGCCTCCTTCAGGTGAGTGGATGCCTGACGGATGGCGGTCTTGATGCGATTGTAGGTGCCGCAACGGCAGATGTTGCCGACCATCGCTTCTTCGATCTGCTCGTCGCTCGGGTTCGGATGGATCTTGAGCAACGCGGTCGCGGACATGATTTGCCCGCCTTGGCAAAACCCGCATTGGGCCACCGCGCTATCGAGCCAGGCTTGCTGCACGACTTTGCCAATCGGGTCCGCGTGCAGGTTGTCGATGGTGGTGACGTTCTGCCCGATGACCGAACCGATCGGTGTGATGCAACTGCGCGCCGGAGCGCCTTCGATATGAATGGTGCACGCCCCGCACAGGCCCATGCCGCAGCCGAATTTTGTGCCGTTGTAGCCGGCGACGTCACGGATTGCCCAGAGCAGCGGCATGTCCTCGGTGACATCGAGTTGATGGTTCTGACCGTTGAGTTTCAGGGTAATCATGGGCACGCCCGCAGAGTGTTCGGGTTATGGGGTCGAGTAATCTGCCGCTGGAAGGTCAGCGGTTGGCATCACGCAGATCGACTCAGGCTAATGGGCTCTCTTGTGCAGACGAACACGTCTGCACCGGGCCTTTGATGGAGTAAATGCATTGCATCGTTAGCTCGCTAAGTTAACGCAGCATTAACAAAAAAGCCCTGCACTAGTTACGGTACAGGGCTTTGGATTCAGACTTGAGAGCGTAGCCTCAATAGCGATTCGGCTCCATTTCCAGATCGACGTGGAAACGTTCTGAAATGTCTTTCTGGATGCGTTGCGCCAGGTGGAGCAATTGCAATCCGGTGGCGCCGCCGTAGTTGACCAGCACCAGCGCCTGCAATTTATGCACGCCCGCGTCCGCATCACGGAAACCTTTCCACCCTGCCCGCTCAATCAGCCATCCGGCGGCCAGTTTCATCTGCCCATCGGGTTGCGCGTAGGCCACCAGGTCCGGGTACTCACCCTTGAGCCGTGCAGCCAGCGCGGCCGACACTAATGGGTTTTTGAAGAAACTGCCGGCATTGCCGAGCACGGCCGGGTCCGGGAGTTTTTCGCTGCGAATGCTGCAAATGGCCTGGCTGACGTCGGTGGCGGTTGGATGCTCGATACCTTGCTCGGTCAGGCGCTGGCGCACCGGGCCGTATTCAAGATGCAAATGCGCTGCGCGGTCGAGTACGAAACGCACGCGCAGGATCAACCATCGCCCCGGTTCCTGCTTGAAGAGGCTGTCGCGGTAGGCGAAGTTGCAATCCTTCAGACTGAAGTCGCGCAGTTCACCGCTTTGGCGATCGAGGGCAGTCAGACCGGCGAACACGTCCTTGATCTCGACCCCGTAGGCGCCGATGTTCTGCATCGGTGCGGCGCCGACGGTACCCGGAATCAGGCTGAGGTTTTCAAGCCCCGACAACCCTTGCGCCAAGGTGTGCTGCACAAACGGATGCCACGGCTCACCGGCCTCGGCTTCGATCACCACCTTGCTGCCGTCATCGCTGAGCACACGAATGCCACGGGTGGCCATGCGCAGCACCAGCGAGTCGATATCCGCTGTCAGCAGCAAATTGCTGCCGCCGCCGATCACCAACACTGGCACTTGGTGCTCCCGGCCATAAGCCAAAGCCTCACGCACATCAGCGTCGCTATGAGCCTCGGCGAACAACCGCGCCTGAACGTCCACTCCGAAGCTGTTGAACGGCTTGAGCGAAACCTGCGACCGAACCTGCAAACTCATAACCGTCCCTTCAATTCGATCACCAGCAAATCACTGGCGCGCTCGATCAGGTCCAGCACCTGTTCGAAACCTTGATCGCCGTCGTAATACGGGTCCGGCACTTCATCGACTTCCGACTCATAGCGGCGCAGGAACAGGTCCAGCTCGGCCCTGCCCTTGGCCGGTTGCAGGGCCTTGAGGTTGCGCAGATTGCTGTTGTCCATCGCCAGGATCAGGTCGTACGTGGCGAAATCGGCGCGGCTGACCTGCTGGGCGCGCTGGGCGGACAGGTCGTAGCCGCGCAGCTTGGCCGCTGCCTGACTGCGCTTGTCCGGCGCTTTGCCGACATGCCAGTCACCGGTGCCGGCGGAGGCGACTTCAACTTGATTGGCCAACCCCGCCTCACGCAGTTTATGGCGCAGCACGCCTTCGGCCGTGGGCGAACGGCAGATGTTGCCCAGGCAGACAAACAGAACCCGCATCAGGCCTCCAGCAGGCGACGAACGCGCTCGAGGTCTTCGATGGTATCGACACCGGCCGGTGGTGCGATCAGCGCGTCGGCAACGTGGATCCGCACGCCGTGCCACAGGGCACGCAGCTGCTCCAGGCACTCGATGTTTTCCAGCCAGCACGGGCCCCAGCTGACGAAGTCATGCAGGAAACCGGCGCGGTAGGCATAGATGCCGATGTGGCGACGGTAAGGCACGCCTTCCGGTAGCTCGTCGCGGCTTTTGGCAAAGGCATCTCGCGCCCAAGGCAGCGTGGCGCGACTGAAGGTCAGTGCCAGACCGTTAAGATCGCTGACCACCTTGACCACGTTCGGATTGAACAGGGTTTCCACGTCTTCGATCGGCTCGGCCAGCGTGGCCATGCGCGCTTCGGTGTGGGCAGCCAGGTTGGCGGCGACCTGATCGATCACGCTCGGCGGAATCAGCGGTTCGTCACCCTGGACGTTGACCACGATGGCGTCCGGCGCCAGCCCCAGTTTCTCGGCCACTTCGGCCAGGCGATCGGTGCCGGAGTTGTGGTCTTCACGGGTCAGCACCACTTCGGCGCCAAAGCTTTTGCAAGCCTCGATAATGCGCGCGTCGTCAGTGGCAACCACCACACGCTCGGCGCTGCTTTTGCATGCCTGCTCCCAGACATGCTGGATCATCGGCTTGCCGGCGATCAGCAGCATCGGTTTGCCCGGCAGACGGGTCGAGGCATAACGCGACGGAATGACGACGGTAAAGGCTGTGGTCATTTATCCAGACGCTCGTCGTTGGTCAGGGTGCGCGCTTCGGATTCGAGCATCACCGGGATGCCGTCGCGAATCGGGTAGGCCAGGCCTGCGCCTTTGCTGATCAGCTCGGTCTTGTCGGCGCTGAGTTTGAGCGGGCCTTTGCAGACAGGGCAAGCGAGGATATCGAGCAATTTGGTGTCCATGAACATTCCCTGGATAAAAACGGATTAAGGCAACAAACGAGCCGGCAACAGGCGCATCAACTGCGTATCGAACCAGGCCACGAAGGCCGGCGACGGCGCAGCATCGACCGCCAGGTACCACCAATCGGCAGCGGCGAAGGCACGGCACTTCACCGCGTCCTTTTCCGTCATCACCAACGGCAATGACGGCGTGAAATTCAAGGCCTCGACGCTGTATTCGGCGTGGTCGGCAAATGCATGTGGAACAGGCTGCCAGTGTAGCGTTTCGAGGGTTTTGAAGAAACGCTGCGGGTTGCCGATTCCGGCCACGGCGTGCACGGCCTGGCCTTTGGGGAAGTGATCGAGGGAGCGACGTTCGCCGCTGCGCAGGTTAACCAGTTCGGAGGGTTGCAACTGGAAGGCAAAGCCATCGTCGCGGTCAGCCGGGGCGCCGTTATAGAGCACAGCGTCAACGCTTTGCAGACGCTCGACCGGTTCACGCAGCGGCCCGGCCGGCAAGCAGCGCCGATTGCCCAGTCCGCGGGCGGCGTCGATCAGTACCAACTCCAGATCCCGGGCCAGCCGATAGTGCTGCATACCGTCGTCAGACAGGATCAGGTCCAGCGGTTCACTGGCCAACAGGGCTTTGACGGCGTTGCTGCGGTTGGGGTCGATCATCAGCGGCACACCTGTGCGCTGGACGATCAACAGCGGTTCATCGCCTGAGATGCCTGCGCTTTGATCCGCCTCGACCCGCCATGGCAATTGCGGCGGTTTGGCACCGTAACCACGGCTGACCACACCGACCCGCAGCCCACTGCGCTGACAATGCTCGATCATCCACAAAATCAACGGTGTCTTGCCGGTGCCACCGACCGTGATGTTACCAACGACGATCAGCGGCACGGGCGGCTGATAGATCTCGCCCTCACCCGCCAGAAAGCGTTTGCGCTTGTTCATGACCACGCGCCGGTACAACCATTCCAGTGGCTGTAACAGCTTCAGGGCCGGATGACCGTCATACCACGCGGCGAGCAATCGATCGGACATGGCCATCAGGGCGCGGGAGGCGCCGCCTCGACAGTGGTCATGCGCAAGTGGCTGAAACCGAGTTTGCCGGCGGCGTCCATGGCGATGATGACGGACTGATGTTGAGTCTTGCCATCCGCGCTGATCGACAGCGGTCGGTTGGTGTCGCCATTGGATTCTTTCTGCAGCGCCTCCATCAGCGAGGCCAGGTCGCTTTTCGGCAGGATCTGGTTGTTCACCGAGAACACGCCTTCGGCACTGATGGTGATATCGACCGGCTTGTCCTGATCCTCCGCGGGCGAACCGCTGATCGCTTCCGGCAGATCGACGCGCAACTGGGTTTCACGGGTGAAGGTGGTGGTCACGACGAAAAACAGCAGCAGGATGAACACCACGTCGATCAGCGACGCGAGGTTGATGTCCACCGTTTCCCGTGGTTTGCGGCGGAATTTCACGCTTTGCTCCTGGACAGGTCCACATCACGGTCGCCCTGAACCACCTCGACCAGTTTGATGGCCTCTTGCTCCATGCCGACCACCAGCTCATCGATCCGGCGTTGCAGGAAACGGTGGAAGAACACCGCCGGGATACCGACCATCAAGCCTGCGGCCGTGGTGATCAAGGCTTTGGAGATACCACCAGCCAGTACCGAGGCGTTGGTGGTCATGCCGCTGCCGGTAAACGCGCTGAAAATATCGATCATGCCCAACACCGTACCCAACAACCCCAGCAACGGGGCCATGGCGGCGATGGTGCCGAGGGCGTTGATGTAGCGCTCCAATTCGTGAATGACCCGCGCGGCGGCCTCTTCGATGCACTCTTTCATGATCTCGCGACCATGTTTTGAGTTGGCCAGGCCTGCCGCCAGGATCTCGCCCAACGGTGAGTTGAGGCGCAGTTCCTTGAGTTTTTCTTTATTGAGTTGTTTGTCCTTGATCCAGACCCAGACCTGCCCGAGCAAATGCTCCGGGGTCACACGGCTGGCTCGCAGCGTCCAGAGGCGTTCGGCGACAATCGCCATGGCGGCGATGGAACTCAAAATGATCGGCAGCATCATCCAGCCGCCGGATTTGACCAATTCCCACACAGTGACAATCCCCTCGAAAAAGTGCGCCACTCTAACATAGGGGGTCGGCGCACCGAAGACCGTGATGTCGCATCCGGTCGGGCTTTAATAACCGGGGGTTATTTATTTCAGGGCGGCGGATCGCGCCAGAAACGCCGTTCCAGACGCATCGACGACGGGGATGCAAACTGTCCCAACTGCAGATGAATGGCACCCTGCTCGGCGCTGTCGTAAATCGCCATCCCGCGTTTTCGGTAGCGCGCCATGACCGTCGGATGCGGGTGACCAAACGAGTTGCCATGCCCTCGGGAGATCAGCACCGCCTTGGGTTGCAGCCCGTTGAGCAGTGCCATTGAAGACGAACTGCGACTGCCATGATGCGGTGCCTGCAACCAGTCGGTTGCAATGGCCAAAGGACTGTCGAGCAGCGCCCGCTCGGCAGCGGCGTCGATGTCCCCCGTCAGCAACAAGCGCTCGCCATCGGCTTCGATCTGCAGAACGCAGGATTTCTGATTGCTGTCTGTGGCTGACGGAAATTGCCAGAGCTGGAATTTAACGCCGTCCCAGGTCCATTGCAGGCCCGCCTCACAGGCTGAAGCGTGCAGCTCAGCCGGCAAGCCTGCGGGATCGCCACTGAGCACTTGCTTGACGGTCATGCCGTTGGCTACCGCCCGGGCGCCACCGGCGTGATCGGCATCGGCGTGGCTGATCAACATCAGATCGAGTGTTTCTACGCCCAATTTGCGCAACGACGGCAACACAACCCGCTCGCCCAGATCGAAATCCCCGAAACGCGGCCCCGCGTCATACAACAATGTGTGGTGGCGGGTTCGTACCAGAATGGCCAGTCCTTGCCCGACGTCCAGTTGCCAGACATCGGCGATGCCTTCCGGCAGTTCCGCACGGGGTGGAAACACCAGCAGCAACAGCATCGGCCATCCCAACGGGCGTAACGGCACACCTCGCGGCAGCAGCAGTAAAAATGCTCCCAGCGCACCGAGGCCCCAGACCCAAAACGGAATCGCCTTGGGTACCCACGCGGGTATCTCACCGGCCAGCATCGCCAATCCGTTGAACAGCCAGTCGATCAATCCGCCCGCCAGCCACAGCAATCCCTCGCCCACATAAGGCACGGGCAACAACACAGTACCGAGCAAGGCTGGCGGCAACACCACGAGGCTGATCCACGGCACGGCCAACAGATTGGCCGCTGGCCCACTGACGCTGATGGGCAATCCCAGCACCAGCAACAACGGGCACAGGCCGATTGCGATCAGCCACTGGGCGCGCGTCCAGGTTTGCCACCAACGCCAAGGTCCCAACCGGCCACCAAAGGTGAAAATCAATATGGCCACTGCCACAAAAGACAGCCAGAACCCCGGTTGCAGGCTCGCCAGCGGGTCCATCAATAAAATCCCATTGAGCGCCAGCAACAGTGGCCACCAGGCACCGAGATGACGGAACCGCAGGCGCCATAACAACACCAGGCCAATCATCAGGCAGGCCCGTCGAACCGGCACTTCAAAACCGGCCAGCAGCCCGTAACCCAGCGCCGCGGCGAATGCGAGTCCGCACGCCCAGGGCAGCCACGGCAGGCGGTTCGGCCACAGCCCATAGCGGGCCAGCCCGGCGATCAACAGGTAGACGACCCCCGCCAGTAACCCGATGTGCTGCCCGGAAATCACCAGCAGATGCACTGTGCCGGTGTCCTGCAACACCTGCCAGTCTTCACGACTGAGCCCGGCGCCGTCGCCCAGCACCAATGCGGTCAGTGCACCGGTTCGACCCTGGGCGTCCACAGACTGTAAGCCTTGGCGAATACCGTCCCGCCAGGCCCAACGGGCGTCGGTGAGTTTCTGGCCATCCTTGACCGTTCCGGTCGCCCCAATGCGTTGCGCGAGCAACCAGGCTTCGTAGTCAAAGGCATGGGGATTGAGCAGCCCGACCGGACGCTTCAATTTGACCGCCAGTCGCCAGCGCTCACCACTGTTCACCGCCGGACCGCCATGCCAGGCCAGACGCAAGCGCTGCGGCAGTTGCGCGCGCCGAGACTGACTGTCGCTCAACTCGAAGCGCACCACGCCGTCGGCACTTTGCGGCAACCCCGTCACCCGTCCTTCGACCCAGCGGGTTTCGCCATCCAGCCTCGGTGACAAGCGATCATCCAGCGCCCATTGCGCCTGCACGCAGGCCCAACTGAACCCAAACAGAAAAAACGCCACCGGAAACGTCCTGAACGGCAGCAACATCAAACCCGCCACCGGCATCAACCACAACAACCAGACCGGCGGTATTGCCGGTAAAAAACGCAATGCCAACAAACCCAGCGCCAGCGCCATCATCCCTATGCGCATATGCCCGTCCTTGAGAGTCCTTACCCTAGGCTTAGCCCGTCCGTCGCATCGTCGCCGTTATCAATTGTCACAAAGTCTGAATGGGCAGTTCATGGATTCCAGACATACTTGCCGCCTTAACCGACCGAGAAGCCCTATGCCCCGGCGCTTATTCAAACGTTACATGCCTGACCCGGTCAGCATCAGGGAACACAAATCCTTACGCTTTCTTGGCACGCTGCTGCATGACCCGAACCTCTGGCACCTGAACCGGCACTCGGTCGCCCGCGCCATGGCCGTCGGTCTGTTCGCGGCTTTCCTGCCGATTCCGATGCAGATGCTGCTCGCGGCTTTCCTGGCCATTGTTGTGCGCGGCAACATGCCAATTGCGGTGAGTCTGGTCTGGCTGACCAATCCGATCACCATGCCTGCCGTGTTCTTCTGCACGTACCAGACAGGTGCCTGGCTGATGGATGTTCCCACCCGGAGTCTGCCGGATGAACTGACCTGGGAATGGGTCAGCAGTGAGCTTTCGACGTTGTGGCAGCCGTTTTTGCTGGGCTCGGTGGTGACGGGGCTGGTCCTTGGAGCCGTGGCCTATTTTCTGGTGATGATGTATTGGCGCTGGTGGGTGGCGCGGCAATGGAAGCGGCGCAAGAAAAGCAGGATGTGAGAATGTGGAACGGCCTCTGATTTTGGAGGCCGTTTTTTTTTGCATTTTTAAAGGGGTACATATCCGTTGCTGCGGTAACGGCGGCTATCGGTTCCGCCCTTACGACCCCGCCGGCCTGATTCTAATGCGTGTGCGCTTCCCTGTAGGAGCTGTCGAGTGCAACGAGGCTGCGCCTACGAGGCGGACGACTTACGTCCGCATCCCGCGCCCACTGACCAGTAACCGCGCACACCCGAGGTACAGCACCACGGTGGCCACCAGCATGAACGTGATCGCAATGCTGATCCTGATGTCCGACACCCCGAGGATGCCGTAACGGAACGCGTTGACCATGTGCAGCACCGGGTTCGCCAGCGAGACGGTCTGCCAGAACGGCGGCAGCAACGAGATCGAGTAGAACACCCCGCCCAAATAGGTCAGCGGCGTCAGCACGAAGGTCGGGATGATCGAGATGTCATCGAAGTTGCGCGCAAACACGGCGTTGATGAAGCCCAGCAACGAGAAGATCGTCGCGGTCAGCACCACCACCAGAATGGTCACGCCCAGGTGATGCACCTGCAAGTCGGTGAAGAACAGCGACAGCAGGGTCACGATAACCCCCACCATCAACCCGCGCAGCACGCCGCCCAGGGTGTAGCCGATCAGGATCGTGTGTGGCGACAGCGGCGACACCATCAACTCTTCGATGGAGCGCTGAAACTTGCTGCCAAAGAAACTCGATACCACGTTGCCGTAGGAGTTGGTGATCACCGACATCATGATCAACCCCGGCACGATGTACTCCATGTAGGTGAAACCACCCATGTCGCCAATTTGCCGACCTATGAGGTTACCGAAAATCACGAAGTACAAAACCATGGTGATTGCCGGCGGCAGCAAGGTCTGCGGCCAGATCCGGGTAAAGCGTCGGACTTCACGGTAAACGATGGTGTTGAGGGCAATGAGGTTGGGGCGCAACTCGGAACTCATACCGCCACCTTCGACAGATTTTTCTCCACCAGGGACACGAACAACTCCTCGAGGCGATTGGTTTTGTTACGCAGGCTCAGCACTTCGATGTTCTGCTGCGCGAGTTGGGTGAACAGCGCAGTGATGCCCATGGCCTTGTCCACCTGGACTTCCAGGGTGTGGCTGTCGATCAGCCGGGACGGGTAGCCCATCAACTGAGGCGCCACTTGCAACGTGTTCTTCATGTCCAGCAGGAACGTTTCCACATGCAGCTGGCTGAGCAACTGCTTCATGCTGGTGTTCTCGACGATCGTGCCGTGATCGATGATGCCGATGTTGCGGCACAGCTGTTCAGCCTCTTCCAGGTAGTGGGTGGTGAGAATGATGGTGATGCCTTTCTGGTTCAGCTCGGTGAGGAAACTCCACATCGAGCGACGCAGTTCGATGTCCACCCCGGCAGTCGGTTCGTCGAGGATCAGCAGGCGCGGCTCGTGAACCAGTGCGCGGGCGATCATCAGTCGACGCTTCATGCCGCCGGACAGCGAGCGTGACGGCACGTCCTTCTTGTCCCACAGCCCGAGTTGGGTCAGGTATTGCTCGGCGCGTTCCTTGGCGATTTTCGGCGGAATGCCGTAATAACCGGCCTGGGTCACGACGATATCGAAGGTCTTTTCGAACTGATTGAAATTGAATTCCTGCGGCACCACGCCAATGGAGCGCTTGAGCTGCGCAGGATTCTTGTCCAGGTCGTGACCGAAGATATTCACCGTGCCGCTGGTCTTGTTCACCAGGGTCGACAGAATGCCGATGGTCGTGGATTTACCGGCACCGTTAGGGCCGAGCAAAGCGAAGAAGTCACCTTCGGCGACATCCAGATCGATACCACTCAAGGCCTGGAAACCGTTGCCGTAGGTTTTGGTTAGCTGCCGGATGGACAGAGCGGAACTCATATCGGATTTACGCACCAAGAAGGGAGGAAAGGGATAACTATGGGCGGGCGGCGAGCAATGCAACCGCGGCGCATGAACGCAATGGTGCTTGTCGCCGCCACACAAGTACAGTCAAGTGTGTCGATAGTGAGTATTAAGTCAACGCGGTCATAACGGCCTTGCGATACGCCGGACGCTGTTTCAACCGGGCGTACCAGGCCTCCAGATGAGGCTGCGGAGCGCGCTCGATCGGCATCTCGAACCAGGCATAAATAAAACAGCCGAGGGGAATGTCGCCCATGCCGATCTCATCGCCGGACAGGTACGGTTTGGCGGCCAACGCCTGATCGGCCATTGCCAGCAAACCTTCGCACTCCTTGATCGCGGCGTTGATGGCAGACCAATCCTGCTGCTCGGCGGGGGTGCGCAGCACGCCCCAGAACACCGTGCGAAACGGGCCGGCAAAACTTGAAGTGGTCCAGTCCATCCACTTGTCGGCGGTGGCGCGAGCCTTCAGATCCGCCGGGTACCACGCGGTGTCCTTGGCGTGCAGCGCCATCAGGTAACGAACAATGGCGTTGGACTCCCACAGCACGAACCCGTCATCTTCAATCACCGGGACACGACCATTGGGATTCATGGCGCGGTACTCGGGCGTATCGACCACACCAAAAGCACCGCCCGCATCGATGGCTTCATAGGCCAGCCCCAATTCTTCAGCGGCCCACAGCGGCTTTCTGACATTCGACGAGTTTTTCCGACCCCAGATATTCAGCATGACCGCCTCTTTTTCGATAAGTGGGCAGGCAGCATACGCCGGATCAGGCGCGACTCAAATCGCTCTGCATGTCACCCAGCAGCGGCGCCAACTGATCGCCGAACAGGTGCGGATAACACTTTTCCAGGTGCTCGAAAAAGAACTGTTCCGGCACATCGGCAAATTGTCCGTGATCGACCAGATACTCCATCAGCTTCTCGCCATCACGGTTGTAGGGGTGGAAAACGCTGTCGTTGATCCCGTCGAACTCCAGTGGCGCCACATTGAACAGCTCGCAGAGTTTCTGGTTGAACGCCGGTGTGGCCTTGACCCAGCGATCATTCAAATAGAACTCGGTGTAGCCGTGCATGGCGAACATGTCGCTCTTGAGTAACTCAAGCAGGCGTGGCGTGGACAAGTGATTGCGCACATCGGCCAGACCGATCCGCGCAGGAATCCCGCAATGTCGCGCGGCACCTGCCAGCAATGTGGCCTTGGGTACGCAATAACTTTCGCCGGTCGCCAGCGCATAACTGCCGCGCAGGGTCTGCGGGTCACGACTGAAGGTGTACGGGTTGTAGCGCACCGCCTCGCGTACGGCGTAATAGAGATTGATCGCCTGCTCAAGCGGATCGCGGCTGACGCCACGGTGTTTTTCGGCGAACTCCACCACGGACGGGTGGTCACTATCGATGAAGCGGCCGGGACTCAGATACTCGTGCATGAGAACAATCTCCTGGGGAAGTCCCGAGTCTATCGAGAGGTTCAGCACAGAGATAACGACGTTTCGGCCAAATATGGGCGCATTGTCGCTCGCTCAATTTTCCTACGCCCGCCATTAGATGGGGCTACGAAATTCATCCAGGGTTTCCCACGACTTCAGTCGCATGCCGCGACCAACCGGTTTTTCGGATGCCGTCTAAGCTCTGAGGGTTGGTTCGCCCTGGGTTCACGGAGGATTAAATATGCTGCTGTTGTGGATACTGGTTCTGGTTGTCGGAATTGCTTATTTAGCTCACCGCCGCATTTCGCCGCTGCCTGCCCTGGGCATCGTGGCTGTCTATATCGTGGCCATGGGAGCCTTCAGTCGCGCACCGGGCTGGCTGCTATTGATTTTCTGGGTATTGATTGCGGCAGTCGCTGCGCCGTTGTTGCTGCCTGACCTGCGCCGTAAATTTTTCAGCGCGCCGATGTTCAACTGGTTCCAGAAAACCCTGCCACCGATGTCGCAAACCGAACGCGACGCCATCGATGCCGGTACGGTGTGGTGGGATGGCGAGTTGTTCAGCGGTCGCCCGGACTGGAACACCTTGCTCTCCTATCCCAAGGCGCAATTGAGCGAAGAAGAACAGGCCTTCATCGACGGCCCGACCGAAGAGCTGTGCGCCATGGTCAGTGACTGGGAGCTGGGCCAGACCATGGACCTTCCGGCCGAAGCCTGGGCCTTTATCAAGGACAACGGCTTTTTCGCCCTGATCATTCCCAAGGAATTTGGCGGCAAGGGTTTCTCGGCCTACGCCCACTCGCAAGTCGCAATGAAACTGGCCAGCCACAGCGGCGACCTCGCCTCCACCGTGATGGTCCCCAACTCCCTCGGTCCGGCCGAACTGTTGCTGCATTACGGCACCGACGAACAACGCAACCATTACCTGCCCCGCCTGGCTCGCGGCGACGACATTCCGTGCTTCGCCCTCACCGGCCCATTGGCCGGCTCCGACGCCGGTGGCATGCCCGACACCGGCGTAATCTGCAAAGGTGAGTGGGAAGGCCAGGAAACCCTGGGCCTGCGCCTGAACTGGGAAAAGCGCTACATCACCCTCGGACCGGTGGCCACCCTCCTCGGCCTGGCATTCAAGGCCTACGACCCGGATCATCTGTTGGGCGACAAGGAAGACCTGGGCATCAGCCTGGCGCTGATTCCGACCGATCTTCCCGGCGTCGATATCGGTCGCCGCCACCTGCCTCTGGGCGCAGCCTTCATGAACGGTCCGAATGCGGGCAAGGATGTGTTCGTACCGTTGGAGTTCCTCATCGGTGGCCAGGAAATGCTCGGCAAGGGCTGGATGATGCTGATGAATTGCCTGTCGGTCGGGCGCTCGATTTCCTTGCCGGCGGTGGGTTCCGGCATGGCCAAGTTCACCAGTCTGGTGACGGGCCAGTACGCGCAGATTCGCGAACAGTTCAACGTCCCGATTGCCGCGTTCGAAGGCATTCAGGAAGCCATGGCCCGCATCGGCGGCAACGCCTGGATGATGGACGCCGCCCGCATGCTGACCGCCAACGCGGTGGATCTGGGTGAGAAGCCGTCAGTCCTGTCGGCCATTCTCAAGTACCACCTCACCGAACGCGCCCGTGATTGCATCAGCGATGCCATGGACGTGCACGGCGGCAAGGCGATCATCGAGGGACCTAACAATTACCTCGCGCGCAAATGGAGCGGCGCGCCCATTTTCATCACCGTCGAGGGCGCAAACATTCTTTCGCGCAACCTGATGATCTTCGGCCAAGGCGCGATTCGCTGCCATCCCTTCGTGCTCAAGGAAATGGCCCTCGCCGGCCGTGAAGACAAGGATCAAGCCCTCAAAGAGTTCGACGAACTGCTGCTCCAGCACATCGGGTTTGCCGTGAGTAACGCCGCCAGCACGCTGGTGCTGAACCTCGGTTTTGGACACTTGGAGCACACACCCGGCGACAAGCTCAGCCAGGGTTATTTCCGCGCCCTCAATCGTCAGGCCGCGGCTTTTGCCTTGCTCGCCGACCTCAGCATGATGTTGCTGGGCGGCGCACTGAAACGCCGCGAACGCCTCTCCGCACGGCTCGGTGACATCCTGAGCAATCTTTACCTGGCATCCGCCGCGCTCAAGCGTTATCACGACCTCGATGCACCGGATTACATGACGCCGCTGGTGACCTGGGCCATGGAAGAAAGCCTGGGCCAGGCCGAACGGGCCATGGACGAACTGTTGAGCAACTTCCCGAACAAAGTCGTGGGCTGCCTGTTGCGCGTCATCGTGTTCCCGCTCGGTCGGCGGCACAAAGGACCGTCGGACAAGCTCGGTGCCGAAGTGGCTGCAATCATCGGCCGCGCCAAGGGCGACCCGGCGCTGGAGGAGTTGCTCCTGGGTTGCTATCGCCCACAGTCGAGTGACGATGCGGTCGGCGCCCTGCAACATGCCTGCGACCTGTTGAACGCGGCTCAGCCGTTGCAGAAAAAACTGCATGTCGCGCTAAAAAGCGGTCAGGTCAAACCGGCTGCCGGGGAACATGTCATCGACGCCGCGCTGGAGGCTGGTGTGTTGCAACCGGTGGAAGCACAAACCCTGCGAGAGGCGGAAGCAGCACGGCGCAAAGTGATCGATGTCGACGATTTCGATAAAGAAGAACTGGCGCTGGCCGACGGCAAAGTCCGCTGATCCACCCGGGCATGTAAAAACGGGCGCTGGAGCTTTATACTCCGGCGCCCGTTTTGCTCTTGAGGACTTATCTCGTGTCCAACATCGTTGCCGATCATCTCGTTTTACTCGACCACTTGCGCAGCATTCTGGTCGCCGTAGGTGAGGCCGAGCAGGTTCCCGAAGAAAGCCATGCCTTGTTCCTGGAGCGCTTCGACGAACTGCTGGCGTCACTGCCGATCGATCCGATCGAAAGCCAATACCTGGGCCAGGACATCCTGACTCAAGTCATTTCCCGTTATCCGCAAATCGCCCACCTGATTCCACGGGATCTGCTGTGGTATTTCGCCGGTGACTGCCTGCACTACTTGGCCGATGAAGAAATCGACCTGTATCAAGCACTGGAAGAACGTCGCTTCGAAGCCGAACAGAATGACGAGCCGTTCGACTGGAACCAGGAGAAACAACTGCTGGCATTGTCGAACCAGGACAGCAAACACTGATCCTGGCGTCCGTAACGCAAAAGGCCAACGCAGAAGCGTTGGCCTTTTTTGTGGGTGCCGGCTCCGGATGCAGGATCGGCCATTCATTTTTTTGTGTAGCCGGGCTCACCGTCGAATCAGCAGCAGCAACAGCGCCACCGTCGAAACCCCTGCGCCGGTATAGAAAGTCATCGCCGCACCATAGGTTTGCCAGAGCCAGCCGGCCACCACGCTGGCTAGCAGCAAGGCAATGCCGCTGACGAGGTTGAACAGGCCAAACGCTGTGCCTTTGAGATCGGCTGGCGTGGTGTCGGCTATCAACGCCGCCAACAGACCTTGGCTGAAGCCCATGTGCAGGCCCCATAGGGCCACGCCCAACAGCACCATGGTCACGGAATCGGCATAAGCCAATACCATGTCTGCCACAATCAATAACAGCAACCCGACACTCAACAACGCTGTGCGACTGATGCGATCGGACAACTTGCCCACAGGATAGGCAGACAGCATGTAGAACCCCGCCATTACCATCATCACCAGAGGTACCCAGGTGTTGGAGAATCCCAATTGCTGCGCACGCAACACCAGAAACGCCTCGCTGAAGCGCGCCAGGGTGAAGACCGCGCCGATCCCGACAACCCACCAGTAGGCCTTCGAAAATTGCTGGAGTGAGTTGAAACGAATGGGTGAGCGAAAGTGATGCGGCCTGCTCTCATGCGTTGGCTCACTCACGCCCGCCATGAGAAAACCTACCGCCAAAAACGCCGGGATCACGGCAAACCACAGCACACGTGAAATATCATTGGCGAACCAAAGCATCAGCAGGATCGCCAGGATTGGACCTAGGAAAGCCCCCACTGTATCCATTGACTGCCGCAGCCCAAAACAGGCACCGCGGATTTCTGGCGGTGCCACATCCGCGACCAGTGCATCGCGCGGCGCCCCTCGAATCCCCTTGCCGATCCGATCCAAAATGCGCGCGGTAAATACCAGTTCTGCCGAGGCTGCCAGGGGAAACAACGGTTTGGTGAGCGCCGCCAATCCGTAGCCGAGCAACAGCAGGCTTTTGCGGCGACCCATGAAGTCGCTGATCGCCCCGGAAAAGACTTTGACGATCAGCGCGGTTGCCTCTGCAAGCCCCTCAATCAAGCCAACGGTCAGCATGCTCACGCCCAGCGTTCCCACCAGAAACACCGGCAGCAGGCTGTGTACCAGTTCGGACGACAGATCCATGAACAAACTGACGAATCCCAGCACCCAGACCGTGCGCGGGATGGCTGTGCGGCGTGATTTGGCAGCAGGCGCTTCCATCTCTACTTCCTTGCTCGTTTTGATTCGTGTCAAACACACAGACAGGAATGATATGTATTTACTTACAAAAGATAATGCTTATCATCTGCGCGATAATTCATACAAAAGGTGTTCATGGTGGCTCGATCGCGCATTTACCCAGCCTCTCTGTCGTTGCTGGGTGTTCTGGTTGTACCTGATTTACAGGCAGAAACGGAAACTGCTTTAACCCTGCCGACAACCGCTGTGAACAGTGAGTTCAGCGAGCAGAGCTACATGTCGACCGAGAGCAGGAGCGCGCTGAAGATCGATGCCCCTCTGCGTGATATCCCGCAAACCGTCAACGTGGTCCCCCAAAGCGTCATCAAGGATCAGGGGGCGAAATCGATGGAGGACGTCCTGAAGAATGTCCCCGGTATCGGCATGTCCAACGGTGACGGCCAACGTGACCAGGTCACCATCCGTGGTTTCAACGCAATTGGCGACATGTACATCGACGGCATTCGCGACGATGCGTTGTATTTCCGCGATCTGTCCAACGTTGAGCGGGTGGAAGTGATCAAGGGGCCGGCGGCGGTGCTCTATGGCCGTGGCTCTTCGGGTGGCCTGATCAATAGCATCAGCAAGAAACCCAACTTCGCACCCAAGCAGGAGGTTGGCGTCAGCGTCGACAGCGAGGGCGAAAAACGCACTCAGTTCGATGCCGGTTGGGCCGATCAGCAGCATGGCGATAAAGCCTTTCGTGTCACAGGTGCGCTAGAGAACAGCGACACCTTCCGGGATGACGGCTACATCGACCGCAAGGCCATCGCGCCTTCGGCTTACTTCAAGCTCTCGGATGATCTGGAACTGAACCTGGGCGCCAGCTATCTGTACGACAAGCGCTTGATCGACTTCGGCATCCCGGCGCGAGGCGATCGCCCGGTCGATGTGGATCGTGACAAGCGCTTCGGTGCCGCGGATCCCGATGACGACTACTCACGCAGCGAAGTGTTCTCGTTCACGGCCGGCGTTGATTACCGTATCAACGACGACTTCAGCCTGAGCAATACCAGTCGCTACTACCACTACGACCTGGATCGCAACAACACACTCGCCGACTCCAGCCCGACACGCTTCGTCACCGCTGCCAATGGTGAGCTGCTGGTGAAACTCAACCGCGGCAACGTGCAGCGCAAAGAAGACGGCTGGTTCAACCAGACCGAACTCAAACAGCGCGCCATGCTCGCGGGGATGAACCATAATCTGCTTTATGGCGTCGAGCTGGGGCGCCAGGTGAAGGACCAGAACGTATTCAGCCAATCCGATGTGGCCAGAGTGCCGGTGTACCGCGATGGCCTGGTCGACGTGCCGTTTCAGGCCAACCGGCAAACCGCCAAGGGCACCAATACCCAGGACACCGCCGGATTCTACATACAGGACATGATCGAACTGGCACCACAGTGGAAGGCTCTGCTGGGTGTGCGTTATGACGTGTTCGACCAGGAATACGCCGATGACCTGACGCACAACAAGCTGTCCCGCACCGATACGACCTGGAGCCCGCGGGTCGGCCTGGTCTATCAACCTGATCATGTGCAGTCCTATTACGTCTCGGTGAGCCGTTCCTACCAACCCTCCGCCGAGATGTTCGCCCTGAGTACGACGAACCAGGATCTTGAGCCCGAGGAAACCACCAACGTCGAGATCGGCGGCAAGTGGGACCTGCTCGACAATCGCCTGGCGTTGACGGCGGCGCTGTTCCGCCTGGAACGCACCAACATGAAAACCAGCGACCCGGCGAACCCGACGAAACTGGTGCTTGCGGGCGAGCAGCGCACCGATGGTCTCGAGCTGACCGCCAGCGGAGAGTTGAGTGACATATGGCAGGTCTATGCCGGTTACGCCTTTCTGGACGCCGAGATCACCAAATCCAACAGCCGCACCAACGGTGTCCCCAACGAAGGCCAGGTACCTACGTTGACGCCTCGCCACAGCGCGAACCTGTGGCTGGTACGTTCACTGACACAAACCTGGCGTTTGGGCATGGGCGCCAACTATGTCGATGATCGCTACACCGCGCTGGATAACAATGTGGTCATGCCAGCTTATACAACCGTGGACGCCGCGTTGTTGTACAACCAGCCAACATGGGACATGGCCCTGCGTCTGCGCAACGTTTTCGACAAAGACTATTACGCCTCGGCGCATGGTTCGGTGGATCTGATCACGCCGGGTGCACCGCGGACGCTGGAGCTGAGCACCAACTACCGGTTCTGAATACGAGCCTGCGAAGACAGCCCGGCAGTGTGGCACTGCCGGGCTTTTTTATGCCTTCAAAACAAGCCATCACTCTCCGGCAGTTCATACTCCGATACAGCCGTATTCAGACCACTCGACTTGCCAGGCTTGGCCAGCGTCGGCTCCTTCTCCAGACACTCCACCAAATAATCGATCAACACCCGCAGCTTCGGCGGCAGGTATCGGGTTGGCGAATGCAGCAACCAGGCACCGCCGTGATAGGACGCCAAAAAAGCCCAGTCCGGAAGCACTTGCACCATCGAGCCCTTCTCCAGCGCACGGCGCGCCGTGAAGTACGGCAGGCTGCCAATACCGATGTGTTGCAGTACCGCGCCAAAGCGTACGCCCGTGTGGTTGGCGGCATATCGGCCGCGCACACCGACGGAGACAGACTTGCTGCCTTTCTTGAATTTCCAGCGCGCATCGCTCGGGGTTTCGCCCAGGTAAATACAACTGTGATTGAGCAGGTCATGGGGGTGCGTCGGCGTACCGTGCTCGGCCAGATATTGCGGTGTCGCGCAGAGCAGATGGTCGATGGTCAGCAACTGTCGCCCCACCAACCCTACTGGCGGTCGATCAGTGATACGAATCGCCAGATCGACATGATCGTCGATCAGATCCACCTGGCGATCCTCCAGCAACAGTTCCACATCCACCTTGGGATAACGGCGCAGAAACTCCGGCATATGCGGATGGATCACGAAGCGACCCACCGCTTTAGGCACGCTGAGGCGCACAAGCCCCTCGGGCTCATCGGTGAACTGGCCGCTGATTTCCATCACGGCCCGGGCGGCGCTGACCATCTCCTGGCAGCGCTTGAATACCTCGTCGCCTCCATCGCTCAGACGCAGCTTGCGCGTGGTTCGTTGCAGCAGGCGCGTGGCGAGCGCTTTCTCCAGCCGGGAAATACTGCGACTGACCGCCGAGGGAGAAGAACCCAATTGACGTGCCGCTTCGGAGAAGCTGCCCGTCTCGACAACCTTGACGAAAATCGCCATTTCGCCCAGCAGTGGCAGCGGAAGATTTATGCTCACAGCGCAACAGTCCTTTGATGATTGGCCGGATTATCACGCATATGCAGGCTTCCTATAATAAAAAATAGAAATTCAATTGAGCCTGAAATATGACGCTGCGCCTTTTTTTCCATAGTGATGAGCTCAAGGCCAACGTGGAAGTCCTGGAATGCACCCCCTGTGAAAACGAGTTCGCTGTGGTCCTGCGTGCCACCCTGTTCCACCCCCAGGGCGGTGGACAGCCTCACGACACGGGCTGGATCGGCGAAAGCCAGGTTTTGCGAGTCGTTCAGGATCCCGAGCGGATCATTCATTTCGTCGACCTGCCGGTACGACTCGGCATGACCGTCATCCGGGTCGATGAGCCGCGTCGTCGGTTCAACACACGGATGCATTCGGCCGGGCATCTGATCGGCCATTTTGTACAAGCCATGGGCTGGATGCCGGTCAAGGCGCATCACTGGCCAGGTGAAGGCCGCGTTCAGTTCAAGCCCGGTAACTCGGCCCAGGAAGTCGATGCCCAAGCGGTCCAGCAGGGAATCAAGCAATGGATTTCCCACGATTTGCCGCGCCTGACGTCCCTGCGCGATGGTGCCCGGGAAATCGGTTTCGGCGAACTGCCCGCCTACGGTTGCGGCGGCACCCATGTCCGTAGCCTGAAAGACCTGGGCGCGGTCACGATCAACAGCCTTTCGCAAAAGAAAGGCACGTTATCCGTCCACTACCACGTGGACTGAGCGCAGGGCGTTCGGGAGGACGCCTGGTTTTATCGATGCAAGCATTGCCCAGAACGCAAATGGCCCGCTCAGTCAGACTGTCGGGCCATTTTTTTGCGCGCAACCATCGACATCAGACCACCACACAGTGCCCGCCCCTCTCACCTGCGTCTCACCCCAGCCTTTGCCCTCACGATTTTTTATTTCAGATCATGGCACTTTGGTTTGATTGAACTACCGTCAAACCATAAGAAGTCATAACGGCTCGATTTTCCACGTTAGCTTCAGTGATCAGTAGCGGCTTGGCAAAAGGAGTTACCTCACGATGATCCTGGCAGGGGCTTTACGGTGTTGTTCCTTCATTGCCGATTTCATTCCTGGGGCGCCATGTCGACGAACAGAACCGTCCCGGAACGCGAGTATCGCTCTGGGGGGCAGTTCAGGTAACCGGATCACTAAATACCTTTTTTGCAAAGGTCGCTCGCTGTTCAGCCAGATCAGCGAATTGCGCCCGCTCGTGCAGGGAATAACGCCAAGGCCATGGAAATGTGACCTAACGCATTGGGGGGGATAGTCCGATCCCCGTGAAGTGATCAGAGAACAAAAGTCTGCCTAAAGACGGCCTATCCTGTGAGGATGTACCTGATGAGCTTTCGTACCGTGCCCGCTTTCAAGCGAATTTTCCATGGCCTGTTCTGGATGGGCCTCAGCGTGGATGCGGCTCAGGCCGCTCCGGCCAATTGTTCGCAACTGGACAATTGGCCGACGACGTACGAGGTCGGTCAGGGACTGCAAAATGAACTGCGCAGCCCCGTTGCCGTCACGCAACTGGCGGTGGGCGACCCGAAAGTTGCCGACGTGCAACCCAGCGGCAGCAACGCTTTCATCCTCACGGGCATTGCGCCGGGGACCACCAGCCTGATGGTCTGGACCGCCTGCTCGAAAACGCCGCGCCAAAGCATGGTGTTCGTCAAGGGTAAGGCCACGTCGGCGCTGACCAGCGTGCCATCGGTGCCTTCCGACGACCCGCTGCTGCCGAGCCAGGTGCAGACCGATGTCCGCTTCGTTGAAGTCAGCCGGACCAAGCTCAAGGAAGCTTCCGCTTCGATTTTCGGTGTCCGGGGCAACTGGCTGTTCGGCTCGCCGCGAACCTTGCCCAGCATTGGCGGCATCGTCACGCCGTCGCTGCCGGTGAGCAACGACATGTTCAACCTCACGTTTGCGACCGGCAGTACCCTGGTGGCGATCAACGCGCTGGAAGGCAGCGGTTTCGCCTACACCCTGGCGCGACCAAGCCTGGTGGCACTCAGCGGGCAGAGTGCGAGCTTCCTGGCCGGCGGTGAAGTACCGATTCCGGTGCCCAGTTCAGGCAGCGATAACGTGTCCATCGAGTACAAGGAGTTCGGTATCCGCCTGACCCTGACCCCGACCATCGTCGGCAAAAACCGTATCGCGCTGAAAGTCGCGCCGGAAGTCAGTGAACTGGACTTCACCAACGCAGTGAGCATCGCCGGCACAGTGGTCCCGGCCCTGACCGTGCGCCGTACCGATACCAGCATCTCCCTGGCCGACGGCGAAAGCTTCGTCATCAGCGGCCTGATCAGTAGCCACAACGACTCTCAGGTGAACAAGTTTCCGGGGCTGGGCGATATCCCGATTCTGGGCGCGTTTTTCCGCGACAGCGTCATCAACCGTGAAGAGCGCGAACTGCTGATGATCGTCACCCCGCACCTGGTCCAGCCACTGGCTGCCAATGCACAACTGCCGTCATTGCCTGGCGAGCAGCTGCGTAATTACGACCCGAACTTCTATCGCATGTTCTTCCTGGAGAACGGCGACTTTGACAGCCTCAGCGGGCTCTCGCAATGAACCGAAACCTGAACCAGACGTGCCTCACACACACTCCCAACGGTGACGTTGAACGTTTTCCGGGCCAACGCTATTTCCATTGGCCCGGCGTTCAACGTGTTGTCGCCACTGGACCTTCGATGAAAGCAATCATTGCAATAGCGGCGACCTTGATGCTCGCCGGGTGTGCCAGCAATGGCCTGTCTTCGCGACCGGCTGCCTGTGCCAAGCCCAGCTCTGATCAGGAACTGGCCCTGAGCCTGGCCGACAACATGACCAACGAAGGCCGTTTGTATGCCAGCCTGGCGAATCTGGAAGGCTTGCCCGATGACCTGGTCCAGGTTCGCCTGCGCAAGGCTCGGGTGCTGCGCTTGATGGGACGTAACACCGAGGCGGCGCCGTTGTATCAAAGCTTGCTAGGCACCTGTCTCGCTGCCGAAGGGGAACATGGACTGGGCCAGTTGGCCTCCGCCAGAAATGACAACGCCACCGCTACCGCTCACCTTGAGCGCGCGGTGAAGATGGCACCCACCGACGACCGGATGCGAAATGACCTGGGCGTCGTCTACCTCAATCAGCGCCGGATCCCGGAAGCACGCTTTGAGTTCATGACCGCCATGGAGCTCAAGCAGGCAAACACCCTGGCGGCACTCAACATGGTGACACTGCTGATCTACCAGAATAACTGGAAGGCGGCGGCCGAACTGGTGACCCGCGCCGACTTGAGCCCCAAGCAAGTCACAGAGGCTCAGACCCGCGCGGAAAGACTCAAGACCTCAGCCCCAAAAGTGGTGGCCTCAGAGGGCAATCATGGGGCTGAGGTAGCTGATGCCTCTGCCAGTGCAAACAAGTAGAACGTACGAGGAGTCGAGATGAATACCAAAAGTCTGTTGATCGTCTGCACGGCTTGTCTGTCCACCAGTGCCTGGGCTATCGAACCGGGTCCCTCTTCGCCCTATCAACAAGGTACCGAACAGTGGTTGCAGCTGCAGATTCGCGGTGTGGTTGCCTCCCCTAAACTGCAAACCGCTTCGGCCACCGAACGTGATCTGGCCATGCAGCGCTGGCTGAACAGCTTCAACTACCCGATTCCGGAGTTTTATGACCAGGATACTGGGGGGCAAGTCAGTAGCGGCGAATGAGGTATATCGATGGGTGATCAACCTCTGGCGCAGTCCAGAGTGGCCTGGCTAAAAAGCCGGGCTTAATCACGTGTGCAGGAAAATAAAAGCCAGATACTACAAAGGTGGTGCAGGCGATGGGAGTGAATGCACTCCCATCGCCTGCACCACCTCGCTCTTACCAAGAACAGCCACTCCGTTCGACAGCAAGCTACGCCTGCCCACTTAACCGAATGCTTTGAATACACCGATCAAGGCGGGGCCGATAGCGACCAGAAAGAAACTCGGCCATAGACAAAAAATCAGTGGAAATATTAGCTTGGTGCCAATTTTCGCCCCCATCTCTTCGGCGGCCTGGGTACGCCGGTCACGGAACTCCTCGGCATAGATGCGCAAAGTGTCGGCTACGCTGGTACCAAAGCGGATACTCTGCGCCAAGAGGCTCACCAGCCCTTGTACGTCATCCAGGCCCGTACGGACAGCCAGTTGTTTAAGTGCCTCTGTGCTGGAGATGCCCGCGCGGATTTGCGCATTGACCAGGGCCAATTCTTCAGCCAACTCCGCCTGACTGACCGACATCTCGTCAGCCACCCGTTCGATGGTCGTGGGCAAGGCCAGACCCGACTCCACGCACACCACCATCAGATCCAGCGCATCCGGAAACGCAGCACGCAAACGACCTTGTCGCACCTGCTTGCGTTTGGCGACATACAGCGACGGCACCAACCATCCGATAGCGGCCACAATGACAACAAAGAGTAGCCCCATGACAAGGGAAACCTTGGGAATCATTGGCAGCAGCAGCAATACAATACCGATCAGTAACAGCGGCAACATCAAGCGCACCGCCCAGTAGATCTGCACCGCCGAAGAGGAACGGTATCCCGCATGCATCAACAGGGTCTGAGTGGCGGATGTCTGAGTCGATTCGGCCGAACCGAAGCGCTCACCTACACGTTCCAGCAACAGTTGCAGATTACTCGGAGCCTCTTGCCCGGCGGTGTTACCTAAATAACCACGTTTGATCAGCGCGAGACGACGCTGTACCGGGTCCTGAAGCCCCTGCATCAGCAAGATCACGGCACCCGCCGCGAGCACCGTACTCAAGCCGATCACACCCAGGAACAACAAGCGCGCCATCTCCTCGTTCCCTGTGACCCGACTGAACAACCCGAGTAAAAAATCCATGACCTGTACCTCCCGGTAACGAAGACCGCTTAAACCTGAACCCGGATGATTTTTCGAATCCAGAAAATCCCGATCAACATGGAACCAAAAGCCCCGAGTATCAGCTTATGACCCAACGGATCATTGAGCAGCAACGGCATGTATTCAGGGGTGGTGAGCACGATCACCGCTGCCAGCACGAAGGGTATGGCCACCAGTATCCAAGCTGACATGCGCCCTTCGGCCGACAGAGTCTTGACCTTACGCTGGAAGCAGAAGCGTCCGCGAATCAGCCGACTCAGACGCTCCAGCACCTCGGTCAGATTACCGCCGGTCTCGCGATGAATGAGGATCGAGGTCACCAACATCATCACCGTCATGCTCGGCATGCGCTCCAGCAGACCTAGCATGGCGCGGCGCACATCGTTGCCATAATTGATATCGGAGAAGGTCAGGCCAAACTCATGCGCGACCGGCCCCTTGTGCTCCTCGGCCACCAGGCGCAGGGTTTCGTTAAAGGGGTGCCCGGCGCGCAAAGCGCGACACATGGCATCCAGCGCATCCGGCAGGCCTTCCTCAAATTCAGCGAAACGCTTGCCACGGTCGCGAGAGATTTTCAGTAGGGGTAACCAGAGGACCGCGAAACCCGCCAGCAGAGCCATCCACCAGACTGACGAAACTATCCAGATCAAGATAGCTGTCGAGCCCCCGAGCCCCAGCCCGAGCAGCAATACCCGGTAGGCTCGGTATTCGTGCCCGGACTGCTCAATCATTTGCGTCAATGTTTCCATAAAGGGCAGCTGCTCAAGCCTGGCCTCCCATGGCGACAAACGCGTCAGGTACTTCTGTCGCAACACAGTCTGCATGCTGGACTGGTTGTTGGCTTTCTCCAGTACATGCAAGCGGCCGCGAATGCGCTTACGCATCTTGCCGGCCTCGCCGAATACCGGCACCGCCACGCCCTGGGACAAAAGGAAGGCGGCGATAAACACCATGCCGAGGAACATCAGAATGAATTCACCTGGGACCTGGTTCATGATTGCCGAGCCTCCATCCACTCAGGCCTGAACATCGCAAGCGGCAATTCAATTCCGCGCTTGGCCAGCACATCGCGGAAAGCGGGGATCATGCCGCTGGGCCGGAAATCACCAAGTACTTCGCCGTTTTCGCCCATGCCATGGCGCTCGAAAGAGAAGATTTCGGTCATGGTAATGATCTCGCCCTCCATGCCGTTGATCTCCTGCACGCTGACCAGACGGCGCTTGCCGTCCTCCTGGCGCTCCAGCTGGATGACCACGCCGATGGCCGAAGCGATCTGTTGGCGCAAGGCCTTGATCGGAAAGGTCGCCCCGGTCATCGACACCATGTTCTCAATCCGCCCCAACGCATCGCGCGCGGTGTTGGCGTGGATCGTGGTCAACGAGCCGTCGTGGCCGGTGTTCATCGCAGTCAACATGTCCAGCGCTTCGGCGCCGCGCACTTCACCAATCACGATGCGGTCCGGACGCATCCGCAAGCTGTTGCGCACCAACTCCCGCTGGCCCACCTCGCCACGCCCCTCGATATTCGAAGGTCGGGTTTCCAGGCGCACTACGTGGGGTTGCTGCAACTGCAGTTCGGCGGAGTCTTCGATGGTGACGATCCGTTCGTTGTGCGGGATGAAACTGGACAGCACATTGAGCATGGTGGTCTTGCCGCTGCCGGTACCGCCGGAAATCAGCACGTTCAAGCGCCCACGGACAATCGCCTTGAGCAGCAGGGCTATGGCCGGGGTCAACGCCCCCACCTGGATCAGGCTGTCGGTATTGAGCAGGTCCACGGCAAAGCGCCGGATCGACATACTCGGGCCGTCGATGGCTAGCGGCGGGATGATCGCGTTGACCCGAGAACCGTCCTTGAGACGCGCATCCACCAACGGCGAGGACTCGTCAATACGCCGCCCGAGGTTGGAGACAATGCGGTCGATGATGTTCAGCAAGTGCTGATCATCACGAAAACGCACATCGGTCCGTTGCAGCTTGCCGAAGCGCTCGACATACACGGAGTCATGCCGGTTGACCAAAATATCGGACACACTGTGATCAGCCAACAGCGGCTCCAGAGGCCCCAGACCGAGCACCTCGTCGGTGATCTGCTTGATGATCAACTGGCGACTGGCAGTACTCACCGGTGCCGAATGCTCATCGAGCAGGCGCTGGCAAATATCGCGAATCTGCCGCGCGGCCTCCGCTTGCTCAAGGGAGTCCAGCAAGGACAGGTCCATGACTTTGAGCAATTGCTGGTAGATCTTTTCTCGCCACTCGGCCTCCACCGGGGTGACCTGGCTTCTGGTTTCGTAAAGAATGTCCGGCGTTGAACGCTCCCATGCCATTGTTTCGTCGACCGGGTCCGGCAGGTCGTCACCCGGCTGTCCAGACGACGAAGAGGAGGATTTAGCGGACGGTTTGCGCAAGCGGTTACGAAAGTCGCTGATCATGGGTCATCCCCCGAAAAAACGGTTGAAGGCGCGTTTGAACAAGCCTTTGTTTGCAGCCATCTGGATGCCGACCAGGTCATCGGCCACGTTACTTAGCGCAACGGTAATCGCCGCTTTCGGCGCATGCAGCCCCAACGGCACGCCAGTGTTCTGACTCTGGCTGACCAGGTTGAAGTCGTTGGGTAATTTCGACAGGTTCGTGCAGCGCAACGCCTCGCCGATATCTTTGAGGCTGATCGCTGCCGCCTTGTCATAGCGGTTGACCACTATCTGCAATTGATCCCCGCGTACGCCCAGGTCTTCGCGAAGAATTCGCACCAGGGAGCTGGCATCTCGCAGATGGCTGACGCTTTGCTGTACCACCACGTACACCCGATCCACCTGCTCCAGCACGGAGCCGGTGAGGTGGTCGATTTGCCGTGGCAGATCGATCACCACCCAGTCATAGCTGGCGCGTGCCAACTGCAACAGGGTGTCAAGTTGCTCGGGCTGGGCATCCTGGGGCAGACACAGCTCACCGGCCCGACCACCCAACACATGCAAAGTCGGACTGAAGTGGCTGCAAAAACCACGCAACGCAACGCTGTCCATACCATCGATCTGATGCAGCACTTCCAGATGGCTGTGGGTTTGCGCTACATCCAGGTAATGCGTCACGCTGCCAAATTGCAGGTCCATATCCAGCAACAGGGTACTGCCACCCTTCATGCTGAGCTGTTGAGCCAGGTTGCAGGCCAACAAGGTTCCACCGGAGCCGCCCTTGGCGCCCACCACGGCGATCAATTTACCTTCTGCCCCACTGCCGGTCCGAACCTCCGTGACCAGACGATTCAAGGCGGCAACCAGTTCTGTCTCGGCGACAGGCTCCGGCAGCACGTCACGGGCGCCGGCCTGCATCGCCAGGCGCATACCCTCCTGTTCGCTCAACAGCCCGCACACCAACATCGGCGGACGTTCATGGGCCGGGCGCAACAACAGTGCCGCGAGTTCCTCGCGCCACAGGTGGCTGACGCGCAACAGCAACAGATCGGGCATCCGGTCAAGACCGTAGAGCGGGTCGACGTGCCCATTGCTCACCAGGCGAGTGCTCACCTCCAGGCTGGGCATGCGTTGGCAAACGCTCTGCAGGTCGCGCAACGACGTGGCGTCACGACTGCTGATCAGCAACCGTAGCCCGGCTTTGCCAGAGGAGGTGGAGAGTGGATTTTCCTTGGTATTCAGCATGGCGTGATCTCCCCGGAATCGGAATGACGCCCGAGGCTTTCACGTGGCAACGTTGCCCTGAATGTAGGCAGCGTAATGGGCACACCGAACCCGGGAATAAACAGATTGAAAACAAAATTTTGCAGACTCAACCGGACGTAGCGGATAGCACGGAATCCGTTGACCCCACTCGTGTCGGCGGGATTAGCCACCTGCGCGCCGTTTGCGTCCAGATAACTTAGCGTCAGATGGCTGGTGGCCAGATTTCCGATCAGCTGGCTATTGCCTGCATCGTCCGCCGCGTTGAAAATCGCCCGCCGCAACACCACCGGATCGCTGATATTGCACACTGCAGCCAGGCGCGTGCCACGCCGTACGGCTTCATCCAACGCATTGACCGTGAAATACAGGCGACCCATTTCCACTACGCCGAACAATAGTGTGAACACCAGCAGACTTACGATGGCGAACTCCACCACGTAGGTGCCGCGCATGTGTTTTCTGTTCATTACAGAGCCCTCATCACGGTGGTGGCGACCAACGGAATGCCCAGCGCAATCGCATTACCAAAAAAACCGGGAAGCGTCCCGACGCAATTGCCACCACCAATCACTGGACAGAACGTAAAGGTGATAGTGACCCGCACATGATCAGTGCCCACCGCGGCGACTTCTACCATGCCGGGCGTCAAGCCTGACAGCACAGCGCTGCCTGTCTGGCTAGGTACGCCATATACCGCAACGTTTTTCGTCTGGTCCAGCAGAGCACTGCCCAGAGCGACCGCACCAAGCGTCGAGTTCCACGCTTGACTTGCAACGAAACGGTCGGCATCACGACTGGCTTGCAACAGGATGTTGTACTGATAAAGCATGCGGCCGAACTCGCCGAAGGCCAGAAGCAGCAACAGCAACACCGGCAGGACGAGAGTGAATTCCACCATAGCAAGGCCTTGCTGGCGCTGCCGACTCTTAAATCCGTGAAGTCTCATGACGCCTCCTACGAGTCAGTGCTCGGAGTGCCGCTACCATTGATATAGGTCTTGTAGAGCTGAATGATTTGCGGGCCGGAATCGGTTGACGGTGAGGGGCCGGCAACATTGTCACCTTCGCACTCTTTCACGAACTGGCCGAAGATCTGCGCGTCCCCGCCTCCGCCATCCATGGGTTGCACCACGAAATAGCAGCCAAAACCGAGGACGGGGATCGAGGTTGAACCGCCCTGTTTGCCCGCACAGTTACCCACTACGATTTTCAGCATCCGGCGTTCGAACACCCCATTGCTCTCACAGCCACTGCCCCCCGCCACACACGCCGAAACGCTCGCACGCCAGTCGTTGTAGTCCAGTATCGAGTTGCTACCCGCTGTGAGATTGCCGTTGTTCGAGGTAACGGTTTGCCCTTGGTACTTCACTTGTGGCGGGCTGACTGAGTCGTCGTAAGTGATCGCGGGATCACTGGACGTCGTCACCAAATCCGGTGGATAGGCCGAGGCGCTGACGGGGCCATTGTAGATACCAAATCTTGTATTCAGGCCTTGAGATGCGGGACCGACCATGTTGCCGGGTGAGGTCTGAACACTTTGCCCTACGTCGCGACAGACCTTGCCACCGCCGGCCAGATCCTCCCTGACCTGACTGCCGCCCGAGCCAAAATCGAGCAATTGGAAATTTCCTGGACCAATGGGCGACGAATTGCCAGCTGCCGTCTTCAATACCTGCAGATCACCAAATTGAAAACCCCAGAACATGCCTGCGCCCGGGTTGTATTGAGTCGAGTCGCCACAGATCATCAAGGGTGCGAGATCACAAGGGCTGGTAGGGCTGGGGCCCGCTGTAGCAATTGCCGCCACTGCTTTAGTTCCCAGGCCACCAGAGCCGAATGCCTGGGCAAAGTTCCAGAAAAATCCGGTCAAACGATAACTCGGTACCGACACCCGAACGTATTTGGCATCCGTCGGCCCTGGATAGGAGAACGGGCCATAAACGCTACTTGCCAGTTCCACAACCGCAAATGCGCCTGCGTTGCCGGCGATCGCCGAGGCCAATTCGTTGTTGCCCGTGGCATTGGCATTCTGTATCAGCGTATTGAGCGAGGCCGTACGCGTCGAGCTGGCACTGTTAATGCCACCCGCCACCTGGCTCAGGGTTTTGGCGCCACTCAGGGCAGCGGCATCCACCGCATTCTGCAAGCGTGTTTTGTTCAGCATCATATGTCCGCCGTCCAAAGCCAACGCTGCCATCATGGCCATCGCCGCCAATGTGATCACCATCAAAACACTCACCGATCCTTCCTGGCGCCTTGGCGTCGAAGTGAACGGCCGCTGAATACGAAGATTCATCATCAAGCCCTCGATTGCCGATACTGATCCGGATCGGCTCCGCCAATACCCGGGTGCCCGGATAGTGTTGCGCCCTGTCAGCGAATGTTGACTACTTTGGCTTCGGTCCCGCGGATAACGGCGATCCCCCCCCCGCCGCTGCTGCGCTGTACCACGCGTTTTGGCGCCTCGGCTGTGGCCACAGCCATGACAGGGGCAACAGGTGCAATAGGTGTGACGGCCGCGGTTTTCTTCTCCAGGTTCAGCGGATTACGCAGCGTCAGTTGCAACTTGCCCTCCGTCTGCGCCGTGACCAGGGTTTCGGCCTCAGCAGTGGACATTTCCAGAGTCACCGCGCGCACCACTACCGGTTGGGTCTTGTCGGTGCCTGCGGTCTGATCCACCGCCAACACCCGCAAGTTTTCGAGGATGGTCCTGGACGTGGCGTTGTTGCTGCCGGCATTGGTGGTTTTGGTCGCCACTACATCCACCCGGTTACCCGGCAACAGGAATCCACCCACGCCGACCACATCGTCCACTCGTACCGAAATGGCGCGTTTGTCAGGCGCAATTAAAGAGGCCAGGGTGCTGCCCCCCAAGTGCTCGCTCAGACGTGCCCCCCGCACAATGTCGCCACTGAGAATGTCGAACGTTGCGATCTTGCCCACTGCTTTTTCGGTGGAGTCGAAGGCATCGTTCGGGATCGTATCCATGGGCATGCGTACGGTCGTGACCTGCTGGGGCTCGACCTTCTGCCCGAATGGAATTTCTACGGTGGCGACCACAACGCTTCGAAGGTGGTCATCCGGGCTGGCATTGAGCCGCGCGCTCAGCCAGGAGTCGGCCATCCATGCAGCCCCAAGGCCCATGACCAGAGAAACGCCTATCAAGGTAAGAGTACGAGAGCTCATGTCAGTATCTCCGTATCAAAGAAAGTTGAGCTGGACGAAGTAGTTGTTCCAGGCCCATTCCAACTCTTTCGGTGACAGTGATCCGGAACCGCCCATATAACGCTGACGATCGAGCGCCATGTTCAGGAGATCACGGGGATGGCAGGGCACCAGGGGCATGCCTTCATTTGCGTAAAGCCTTTGCAGCACATAACGCACCAGCAGCGGGTCGTAGGAAATGCCCAGCCGCTCGCTTTCCTGACGCCAGATCTTTTCGTATTCCTCGGGCTTCAGGTAACCGAACTGAACCTTGTAGCCAATCCGGCGAAGGAAGGCCTCATCGGCCAGTTCCAGGGGATTGAGGTTGGTGGAAAACACCAGAATCAGATCGAACGGCAGCTCGCAATGCCGACCGCCACCCAGGTTGAGGAAATCGCGTTTCTCTTCCATCGGAACGATCCAGCGATTCAACAGCTCAGCGGGGGCCATGCGCTGGCGCCCCATGTCGTCAATGATGAACAGGCCATTGCTCGCTTTGAGCTGTAGGGCGGCCTGATATTGACGGGTGGAGGGGTCAAAGCGAACGTCCAGTTGCTCCATGGTCAACTCACCGCCTGTGATCACGATCGGGCGCTTACAGCACAGCAGTCGACGGTCGATCCCTTCGTTGAGCATCAGATTGTTCTGCTGAGCGTTGTCATCGAGCCGCTGATGCACCTGCGGGTCATAAATCTCGATCACCGACTCGTTGATGACGATCGCATGAGGCACCCAGATGGCCTCGGCGAACAACCGGATCAGCCGACTGCTGACATAGGTCTTGCCGGTACCCGCGGGGCCATAAATCATGATCGCGCGCCCGGAGTTCATCGCCACACCCAACTGGTCGAGCATCTCCTCCGTGAGCACCACGCCAGCAAGGGCATTGCGCATATCGTTGGCGTTGATACGACCATGGTGAATGGTCTGTAGCTTGATCAGGGAGCGGTAGGTACTCACCGGGAAGGGTGCCGCGCCGATGTAGCCACTGCGAGACAGGGCATCGCGGGCGGCACTGCGTCCGCGTTCGGTCAGGCCATAACGCAATGACTGCCCGCCCGTTTGACTCACCTGACCAAGCACTTCAATACGGCCATCCTTGCGCAAAAACGCCAGGACCTCCTCTAGTACCGCGCCGGTCAACGCCAGGCGCTCCACCAACCGCGACATGTCCAGTACACCGGCATCAAACAAATGCTTGCACACCAACTCACCGAGGAAACTGTCGGTCAGACCGGTTTCTCGGATAGTGCAGGGCTGAGGAGCCAGCCGTTGCACCGCGCTCCGATTGTTGGGGTAGGCATCACTATCGACGATGACGTGCATGTCTATCCTCCGAATCCACCAGCAACTTGCCAGTAGACGCTGTTCAACGTTCCCAGCAGGATCGCTACTGTATAAGGAAAGGGCTTGCCGGCTACCTCGTCGGAGCTTGGCGCCATATAGGCCCGCGCCAAAAACATCAACCGATAGCGCCCCAAGGTCTGCAACAATTGACCGCGCACCAGCACGATCAGGAAACCGCACACTCCCCCCCATAGCAGACTGAAGAACACAGCCCACAAGGCATAATGGGGGGGTAGAAAACTGCCGGCCATAGCCATCAGCTTAACGTCGCCGGCAGCCATGCCACCCAGAGCATACATGGGCAGGAACAACGCAAAACCGATCAGGAGGCCCGACAAACTGTCTCCCATCCCGCTAATCCCTCCTGTGTAAGTCTGGCCGGCCAATCCCAAGGCCAGACCTACCAGGATCAGCAGGTTAGGAATGCGGTGGCGACGCAAGTCGCTCACCACCGCCACGCCCAGGAGTCCGATCAGCACAGCGATAACAATCAGCTGTTCCATGGACATGAAAAAACCTCCTACCAAAGTGACTGTTATGGGCAAGCAGCAGGAGTAATGGCGTTACAGATAGCCCGGATTTTGGTGTTCACTACCCCGCCAAGAAGCGTGAACGCTGTGACAACTAGCGCTGTAATCAACCCACCCGCCACCGCGTATTCCACAATGGTCAGGCCGTCTTCGTCTTTGACGAACTTCACTACCGAAGCCTTGATTGTTTGCATGATCATTTTGCCCACCTCACAAGAAAGTTGTTTTTTCTGAGGCAGTACGTTTTGCGCTGCCTGATGCAACCCTAGTCAGGGACAAGGCATGGGCGTTAGGAGGATTTTGCACATCGTTAGGATTTTTTTGCGGGGTGACCAACCAGAGGGGAGCTGGCCGTTGCAGGAGCAACAAGGGAGGATAAACAGGCCATTGAAACGTGAACGCAATTGTCATTGATTCACAAGCGACCAGCGGTTTGTTAACAACACATCACCAAAAACGCGCTCGGAACCGCCTTACAGGCATTACATAGAACGAACGAAACTAAAGACCGTATCACTTATCAGGATTTAATCTTTAGCGTGATAGCACATTGCTCAATACTCCGTATTCAAGAGAGGCATTAAGAACTCTAGAGTAAAGACATGACGTCCAATTTGACCAGAAGGCCTTCGTTACTATGGTTCGATCTGACTCATGATCGGTCCACCCAAGAACTCCTCACGCAGTTCGACAGTACGTGCGACTGCAAATTGGCGAAACACTTCGTGTTACCCATCACGGAACACGCAGACATGATCTGCATCCATTTTGATCGCCCCGACACCGCAGGGTTGAGGCAATTGCTGGAGATCAAGCGCACCACCCCTACCATCCCGATCACCATGTTTACCGTGCAGCACTCGGAGGAACTGGCAGTGTGGGCCATGCGTTCCAGCGCCTGGGAATACATGGTGCTGCCGCTCTCGGACAGCGAGAAGAAGCGCTACCTGTCGGCGGTGCTGCAGCTCTGCGAGCTGCGTCGAAATGTCAAAAGCCTGGGCAAGACATCACAGATCGACCACTCCCCGACCCTGCCGGACAGTATCCGGCTGACCTCAGGGCACCAAAAACACCAGGCGCTGAACAGCGTCATGCTGTACATCGAACAGCATTTTCGAGACAGCATCGATCAGCGGGATCTGGCACAGCGCTGCGGCATGACGACATTTCGCTTCAGTCGCCTGTTCAAGGAAGCCAATGGACTGGGTTTCACGGATTACATCTTGAACAAGCGCATGAACTTCGCCAAAGAACTGCTCGATAACAGCCAGATGCCTATTACCAGCATCGGTTATGAGGCCGGCTTCAAGGATCCTTCCTACTTCGCTCGTGCTTTCAAACAGTTCGCAAACTGCACGCCCAGCGAATACCGCTTGGCACGTCAACTCCGGGCGACGGCCAATGCGCAACTGATGCAGGATGAAAAAACCACGGAAGCGCTCGAAAGCCTGGTGCAAAGCCTCAGCAATTGATTTGTTTTTTACGCGCACACAAAAACGCCGCTCAATGAGCGGCGTTTTCGTTAAATATGGAGCGGGAAACGAGACTCGAACTCGCGACCCCGACCTTGGCAAGGTCGTGCTCTACCAACTGAGCTATTCCCGCAAATGGCGTCCCCTAGGGGACTCGAACCCCTGTTACCGCCGTGAAAGGGCGGTGTCCTAGGCCACTAGACGAAGGGGACACGCTGCCCGGAACACATGGTGTGTGTTTCGGTGCCCAGAGCCGCATCCGAAGACTTGGTTCTGGTTTCACTCAGCCCTGCCCGAAAGCAACGCTGTTTAAAATTGGAGCGGGAAACGAGACTCGAACTCGCGACCCCGACCTTGGCAAGGTCGTGCTCTACCAACTGAGCTATTCCCGCAATGGCGTCCCCTAGGGGACTCGAACCCCTGTTACCGCCGTGAAAGGGCGGTGTCCTAGGCCACTAGACGAAGGGGACACACGTACAACATTCACTCCCTGCCGCGTTTCGCTGTGTGCTTTACGCTGCAAGTGGCGCGCATTCTATGGATGGATTGAGAAGTCGTCAACCCCCAGATATAAATTTATTTAAATCAATGACTTCGCCCTGCTTTTGGGCGCCTTCGAGGATTTTGGGCTGCCCGACGATTGACGCCTATATTCTGGCATCCATCAAGAGGCTATAGTCCATTCAATGATGGCAACCGGCTTCTCAGGTGCCATCATTTATAGAAGCGAGACTGCGGCCGATATAGTCACAAGCCTGTCCGATTCACCCGTCGTGCGGACCTATGCGCTCAAATGCCCAGCCACTACACTCGCACGCAAACCCTATATAAGAGGTCTTACCGGTGACACCACTCATGATCACCCTGCTGGTTGTAGCCGGGATCGCTTTGTTGATTGCCATTGGCTACATGAACCATGTGGTGGAAAACAACAAGCTGGAAAAGGCCCGTACCAAGGTTGAACTCAATGATCGCCTGCGTCGCTGCGGCGAAATCACCGAGACCTTCCCCGGCCAGTTGATGACTCCTGCACTTAAACTGCTGGTGACTCGCCTGGAACTGAACGTCTGCCAACGCCTGCTCAATCTGGAAAAATCCAGCGCCAACCTCAAGGCCCGGATTACCGAACTGGAGACCCTGGTCGGCCAAGGTGAATCCATCCCGGTCAACAACCCGCCAGCCCCTATCCAGACCGAAGCCAAGGCCAAGGACGTGCGCTTTCTGCTGGAAGCGTTGCACGGCCAGATTACCCGCGCCGCCCAGGACGGCTTCCTGCCGCCCAACGAAGCCAAGCGCTGGATCCGCGAAGTGCGCCACATCCTGGTGCTGCTGCACATCGAGTTCTTCAACAATCTCGGCCAGCATTCCCTGCAACAAAATCAGCCCGGCCAGGCACGCCTGGCATTCGAGCGCGGCGTGCAGTACTTGCGCAAACAGCAGGACCCACAGGTTTATGCCGATCAACTCGCGTACCTGGAAAAACTACTGGTCCGCGCCAACGACCAGGTCATGGATCGCATTGCGCCGGTAGAAGGCGAAGTCAACCAGTTGACCGAAGGCCTCAAAGACGTTGAAGCCGATGCGGACTGGAAAAAGAAAGTGATCTACGACTGATCATCGAGTGCAACACGTGTAGGAGCGAGCTTGCTCGCGATGGACTCAAGAACGCTGCGTTTAGCCAGTAAACACGCGTTATCGTCAACGAGCATCGCGAGCAAGCACGATCCTGCACGGCTTGACGCCTTAAAGCCTGAAATGCCCCACCATCCCCTTCAACTCAACGCCCAGCTGCGCCAACTGAACACTGGACGCTGCGTTCCCCTGCATCGCCAACGATGATTGATCCGCACTGGCGCGAATGCTGGTGACACTGCGATTGATCTCCTCAGCCACCGAGCTCTGCTCTTCGGCAGCCGCCGCAATCTGCTGGTTCATCTGCTGGATCAACGACACTGCCGCCGCAATGCTCCCCAGCGCGCTCTCGGTCTGCAATGCATCGCTGACCGCCAGTTTCACCAACTCGCCACTGTTCTGAATCTGCTGCACCGACGACTGCGCTGCCGAACGCAAAGCGCTGACCAAGCGCTCGATTTCCTCGGTTGATTGCTGGGTCCGCCTGGCCAGTGCACGCACTTCGTCGGCGACCACCGCAAACCCTCTGCCCTGCTCACCGGCACGGGCGGCCTCGATCGCCGCGTTCAACGCCAACAGGTTGGTTTGTTCGGCGACGCTTTTGATCACACCCAACACCGCGCCGATGTTCTGGATTTGTGCACTCAGGCTTTCAATGCTTGAACTGGCCGACGTTGCAGAGTCTGCCAACTGTTCGATCCGCGCCATGCTCTGGCGCACCACCTGCTGACCGCTTTCAACTTTGCCATCCGCTGTCTGCGCAGCCTGGGCGGCCTCTTCCGCATTGCGTGCGACGTCGTGCACGGTGGTGGTCATTTGATTCATCGCCGTGGCAACCTGTTCGGTTTCTTCCTTTTGGCTGCTGACTTCAAGGTTGGTCTGCTCCGTCACCGCCGACAGCGATTGAGCGGACGTCGCCAACTGCTCGATACCTGACTGCAAACCGCTGACGATCTGGCCAAGCCCTGCGCCCATTTGCTGCATCGCCTGCATCAACTGGCCGATTTCGTCACGGCGTGTCACCTCAACCGTCGTACTCAGATCCCCCGCAGCAATCCGCTGTGCGACATGGATCACACTGCGCAACGGCGCCACGATCAAGCGGGTGATCAGCCACGCGGCAACGAATCCGACCAACAATGCCAACGCAGAAGAGCCGATGATCAGAAGCGAGTTCTTTTCCAGTTCGGCCTGCATCGACCGGTCTTCGGCCACATAAGCCTGATCCACCCGCTCAACCACTTGGCCTGCGCGCTGGTGCAGTTGCTGGTAGACGGTTTTTTCCTGCTCCAGCAGGCCGGTGTACTCGGCAAGTTTGTCGCTGAAGCTGGCGATATGGCCCGTCACCTCGTTAAGGACGGTCTGATAGCCCTCGTCCTTGACCGTGGTTTTGAGCTGCTCAGCCTGGATCAGCGCCTGACTGGCCTGTTCGATCTTGCCCTGCCCGGCGCTGTCATCACCCTTGCGGCTCTGGTCCAGGCGAACGCGCGCTTCGTTCATGGCCTGCAGCATCAACCGCGACACCTGACTGACCTGACTGGCTTGCTCGATGAATTGCGCACCGTCCTTGCCTTCGGAATCCTTCAAGGCATAGGCACCATCATCGGCGAGCCCGGCCTGCAACACGTCGAGATTGTTGGCCACGCTGGAGACCGACCAACTGGCCATTTCCAGCGCAAGGTCCTTGGCCTGACTGAGTGAGACAAACTCGTCAAAGGCCTTGCGGTATGCACCCAGGGACTGTTCGACGTCATTCATCACCGGCACGTTGGCCGCAGACTCAGACTTGAGCTGATTGGCCAGGGCGATCAAACCGTCAACGCCCTCATGCAAGGCATCGACGGTTTTCGGGTTTGCGTGCAAGGCATATTCCTGCTCCAGCAGCCGCACCTTGAGCAAACCACTGTTGAGCGACGACATCTGTTTCAACCCGTCGAAGCGCTGGCTGATGGTTTGCAGAGACCAGACCCCAATGCCTGCCACCAAGGCGGTCAACAACAGCACAAGCAGAAAACCTGTCCCCAGTTTCTTCGCCATACCGAGGTTGGCAAAACGTCCCTGCACGTGCGAATTCATTGCACTTGATCCCCTGCCATAGTCTGTGGACGAAGACTCTCAACGGGTTTGTACCAACACAAGACGCTGGCGCCTGAATAATGGCAAAAAGCTACGCCAACGTCGCTTTCAGAACGCTTGAGGTCGATCCGCAGCCGTGGCCTGAAAGAACGCCCGGGCCCGGGGATCGCAGGCATACGTCACGTTGATGCGCTGCCAGTCACAGGGCTGGCCGGCAGGGCTGAACGCAGTGTTTGAAGATAGCTGCACGCCAAAGCGCCGTGCCTGCGCCTGGACCTGATCAAGGTCTGACATTCGTGAGCGCGCCCAAATGTACAACCCCCCCGCCGGTTTTGCGAAAACCTCCCAGTCGGCATCTTCAAGCAGCTGTAATGCCGCCAGCCTGTTGCTGCTCAACCGTTGTCCCTGGCGCTGCACCAGGCCTCGATAGGCACCACTGGCCAACAGAGACGCCAACACCGATTCACAAAATAGCGAGGCGCCCATGCTGCTGATCATCTTGACCTCGGCCAGACGCGAAATCACTTCGCCACTGGCCACCACGAAACCGACCCGCAAGGAACTGCTGAGGGTCTTGGAATAGCTGCCGACGTAGATCACGTTGTCATCCAGTGCCGCCAACCGCGTGCCTGGCCCGGCGTGCAAATCTGCATAGACGTCGTCTTCGATCAGCAGAACGCCATGGGTGCTGGCCAGTTGCACAACCTGCCGCGCCATCATGGGCGCAAGGCTGCTGCCGGTCGGGTTGTGATGGAAGCTGTTGATGAACAACCCGCGCGGCCGGTGCTTGAGCAACAACGCTTCAAGGACTTCGATGTCCGGCCCTCGCGGGGTTCGTGGCACTTCAATCATGCCGATACCGTGCAGTTTGAGCAGGTCGAAGAGCAAGGGATCACCAGGGCTTTCAACCACGACACAATCACCGGACTGGAACAGCGTTCGTACAATCAGGTCAAGCCCTTGACTGGCTCCCGTCGTGGTCACGATTTGATTCTCTTGCGTCGTAATACCCAGGCTTTTGAGACGTTTGAGGATCTGTTGACGCAACGCTGGCAGGCCCAACGGCGTGCCGTAGCTGAACAGAGCCGCCATGTCGGTGCGGCTGACCTGGCGGATCGCGTAACTCAGGTCATCCGTCTCGCGCCAACTCTCGGGCAAGCCGCCGCAACCCAGCCTCAACTCCTCACTCTGGCTTGAACCCTGAAGGAGGATTTCACCCTCCTTCGCGGATGCTGCCGGATCGGCAACCCAATAGCCGCCCCGATGACGTGACAGCAGCAGACCCTGCGCGACCAAACGGTCGCAGGCCTCGGAAACCGTCGATTGACTGAGCAGATTGATCCGCGCGATGTGCCGTACCGAAGGCAAGCGCACGCCGGGGGTTACGGCGCTGGAGCGAAGCCAGCAGGCCAGCGCATCGACGATTTGCTGTACGACCGGCACCAATGCCTGTCGATCGATTCTCAACTCCATGAGCTAGCAAACTCCTGTCCGTTTTGCGAAAAACAGTTAATCACAGGAACGCTCGACGGGATGTGCGAGAACACCGCCAAAACTTGCAATTCTTACCGTTTGAAACACATTCTCCGGTCGCCTGTTGGCGTGATGCTACAACTCAAAAAAATGTTGGATCGAGCAAAAAAAAACGTGGCGAGGGAGCTTGCTCCCACTGGGTCGCAAAGCGGCCCCACCTCTTTGCCAAACGAGATGGGACTGCTACGCAGTCCAGCGGGAGCAAGCTCCCTCGCCACAGGTCATGTCATACAGGCGTGGGTCAGAACGCTGTCACGCCACCGTCTACCGCCAACGAATGCCCGGTGGTGAAGGCCGCGCCATCGCTGCACAGGTACAGCACCGCGCTGGCAATTTCCTCGACCTTGCCGATGCGACCCACCGGGTGCATGGCATTGGCGAACTCGCCCTTTTTCGGGTCGGCTTCATAGGCGCGACGGAACATGTCGGTATCGATGACCGCCGGGCACACCGCGTTGACCCGGATCTTTTTCTTGGCGTATTCGATGGCGGCCGATTTGGTCAGGCCGATCACCGCATGCTTGGACGCCGCGTAGATGCTCATTTTTGGCGCCGCCCCCAGGCCGGCGACCGAGGCAGTGTTGACGATCGCACCGCCGCCCTGGGCCAGCAGCAATGGCAACTGGTACTTCATGCACAGCCAGACGCCTTTGACATTGACGCCCATGATCGCGTCGAACTCGTCGACGGTGCCTTCGGCCAGTTTGCCTTTTTCGATCTCGATGCCGGCATTGTTGAAGGCATAGTCGAGGCGACCGTAAGTATTGATCACCTCCTCCATCAGGTTTTTCACGTCGTTTTCCAGCGTTACGTTGCAGCGCACGAAGGTCGCTTCGCCGCCCGCCGTACGAATCAGCGCTACTGTGCCCTCGCCGCCCGCCGTGTCCATGTCGGCCACCACCACCTTCAGGCCTTCGGCGGCAAATGCCTGGGCGGTTGCGCGACCAATGCCGGCCGCTGCACCTGTCACCACTGCCACCTGACCGGAAAACGTCATGCTCATTGTTATGCCCTCGGAAGAGAAGAATGCGGGAAGTTGCGTGCCCCCAGTCTAGGCACAGGGACCTTGGGCGCGGCAGCACTATCAAAAGGCCGGTTGGACGCCCATGAGTTGCAGTGATGGACCTGCCGGCAGCTCCATCACCACACTGGATCGGCGTGTATTCGCCACATCAGCCAGACTTGCAGCCGCGAGGCTAAGCAGCTATCAACAAGGCTTCATTCATCTTGAGTGCCTGTCATGACTTCCCAGACCAACCGTCAATTCCTGCTCGCCAAACGTCCGGTAGGCGCGGCGACCCGCGAGACATTCACTTATCAGGAAGTACCGGTCGGCGAACCGGCGGCGGGTCAGATCCTGGTCAAGAACGAATACCTGTCGCTTGATCCGGCGATGCGTGGCTGGATGAACGAGGGCAAGTCCTACATTCCGCCGGTCGGTCTCGGCGAAGTCATGCGCGCATTGGGTGTAGGCAAAGTCGTTGCCTCGAATAATCCAGGCTTCGCGGTCGGGGACTACGTCAATGGCGCCCTTGGCGTGCAGGACTACTTCCTCGGTGAGCCGCGAGGCTTCTACAAGGTCGATCCCAACCTGGCGCCGCTGCCGCGTTACTTGTCCGCGCTGGGCATGACCGGGATGACGGCGTACTTCGCCCTGCTCGACGTGGGCGCTCCGAAGGCCGGTGACACGGTGGTGTTGTCGGGCGCAGCGGGTGCAGTGGGCAGCATTGCCGGGCAAATCGCCAAGATCAAAGGATGCCGGGTTGTCGGCATCGCCGGTGGCGCGGACAAGTGCAAGTTCCTCATCGATGAATTGGGGTTCGACGGGGTTATCGATTACAAGAATGAAGATGTGATCGCCGGCCTTAAGCGCGAGTGCCCGAAAGGTGTGGACGTGTATTTCGACAACGTCGGTGGCGACATTCTCGACGCCGTGTTGAGCCGTCTGAACATGAAAGCGCGGGTGGTGATTTGCGGCGCCATCAGCCAGTACAACAACAAGGAAGCGGTCAAAGGCCCGGCCAACTACCTGTCGCTGCTGGTCAACCGCGCGCGCATGGAAGGTTTTGTGGTCATGGACTACGCCGCCCAGTTCGCTGCCGCAGGGCAGGAAATGGCCGGCTGGATGGCCAAGGGGCAGCTCAAGAGCAAGGAAGACATTGTCGAAGGACTAGAGACGTTCCCGGAGACGCTGATGAAGTTATTCAGCGGGGAGAATTTCGGGAAGTTGGTGTTGAAGGTTTAACGTTGCCCTTGTAGGAGCTGGCTTGCCAGCGATCGCATCACCGCGATTACACAGGTAAACCGTGGTGATGCGATCGCCGGCAAGCCGGCTCCTACAGGTTTGATGTTTACGCCAGTTCGGCCACGACCGATGCCAGCGCCTTGGCCGGATCCGCCGCCTGGCTGATCGGACGGCCGATCACCAGATAGTCCGAGCCGGCATCCAGTGCCTGACGCGGGGTCAGGATGCGGCGTTGATCGTCCTGGGCGCTGCCCGCAGGACGAATCCCCGGGGTCACCAGTTGCAGCGACGGGTGCGCCGTTTTCAGGGCCTGGGCTTCCAGGGCCGAGCACACCAGACCGTCCATCCCGGCTTTTTCCGCCAGCGCAGCCAGACGCAGCACCTGCTCCTGCGGCTCGATATCCAGACCGATACCCGCCAGATCCTCACGCTCCATGCTGGTCAGCACGGTCACGCCGATCAGCAGTGGCTGCGGGCCGCTGCGCTTGTCCAGCACTTCACGGCACGCGGCCATCATGCGCAGGCCACCGGAGCAATGCACGTTGACCATCCATACGCCCATTTCCGCAGCAGCCTTGACGGCCATGGCGGTGGTGTTCGGGATGTCGTGGAACTTGAGGTCCAGGAACACTTCGAAACCCTTGTCGCGCAGGGTGCCGACGATTTCCGAGGCGCAGCTGGTGAACAGTTCTTTACCGACTTTGACCCGGCACAGCTTCGGGTCCAACTGATCGGCCAGCTTCAGTGCGGCGTCACGGGTAGGGAAATCCAGGGCGACGATGATAGGAGTCTGGCAGGCGGACATGAGTGGGCTCTCAGGCAAGTCGAAATCGGCGCGCATTGTAGCGGAACCAGCGTCGCTGCGGGACCCGATGATCGGTAAATCGTCGCAGCATTACAGGAAAGACTAGCTCCCGGCGCAAAAAACCTCAGGGCCGACGATCTTCAACCCGCGCCTGAGTCTTGCTCCAGTCGGTCAATAGGCTGTAAGCCACCGCCAGCAACGTAGGCCCGATGAACAGGCCGATGAAGCCAAAGGCAATCAAACCGCCAAACACCCCCAGCAGCACAATGACCAGCGGCAGATTACCGCCACGGCTGATCAGGTACGGTTTGAGCACGTTGTCGACGCCACTGATGATGAACATGCCCCAGGCCCCGAGAAACATGGCCATTCCATATTCACCTTTCCAGGCCAGCCAGGCCGTGGCGGGAATCCACACCAGCGGTGGCCCCATCGGGATCAGGCTGAGCAGGAAAGTTGCGATACCGAGCACCAGCGCCCCCGGCACTCCAGCAATCAGGAACCCGATCAATGCCAGGATGGCCTGGGCCGCTGCCGTGCCGATCACGCCGTTGACCACTCGCTGTACCGTGCCCGCCACCAATTCAATGTAGTAAGTGGCACGCTGGCCGATCAGCCGCTCCAGCAGGCTGTGCACAAATACCGCCAGTCGCGGCCCGTCGCGATAGAAAAAGAACACGAAAACGATGCTCAGGGTCAGCTCGAGAATCCCGCCGCCGATCTGCGCACTGCGCGCCAGGAACCAATTGCCGACCTGCCCCAGGTACGGTTTGAGGCTCACCATCATTGCCGCGCCCTGCTGGTCGATGCTGTTCCAGATCCCGACCAGTCGCTCGCCCACCAACGGAATTGCGCCCAGCCAGGCCGGCGCTTCGGGCAAACCTTCGAGTTGCGCATCCTTGATGAACACCGTGGCATCACGCACATGGTCCGCCAGGTTGAACCCCAGCCAAACCAGCGGCGCCGCCACCAGCACCATCCAGCCCACGGTCAACAGTGCCGCCGCCAGCGACTCACGGCCGTTGAGCCAACGAGTCAGCAATCGCATCAGCGGCCAACTGGCAAACGCCAGCACCGCGCCCCAGAACAACGCCGACCAAAACGGCGCCATCACCCATAAACTCGCGCCAAACAGCGCAACGAGCAGGATCTGCACCAACAGGCGATCGTTATTGAGCATTTTGAATCCCGAAAAAAACTGTCAGCAAAAGAGTAGGCGAACGTGGCGCCCACGTTCACCCGGTGAAGCCTACCGCAATAGTTCGATGTGCAGGCCAGAGCCTTCAACGCTGCCGGTTTCCATCCTGGCGGTCCTCACACCTTGAGTGATCAAGGCCTGGCGCCAAGCCTCGGCATTGGCCCCGGAAATACTGACCCGCAGCGTGGTGTCGAGGTTCAGGCCCCGGGAAATCAGGCGCAGCCAGGTTTCGTCAGGCGCGTCGATCAGTTTCGGGAAATCGAGTTCGCCAGTGCTCTTGAGCTCACGCAGCAAGGTCGCAGACGTCGGCAGCAAATCGCCCAGTGGCGCGGAGGCGTCGAACTGTTCTACATGCAGGTAGGCTTTGCGATTGCCACGGGTGATGCTGTAAAGCGCCACCAGCGTGTTGTCCTGGGGTGCTGCAAGGCGCAACAGCAAATAGGCTTGCTGATCATCGGCGCCATATAACTTGGCGTTGCCGAAGACTTCATTGGCCCACAGGCTGCTTTCACCGCAATCACGGGCCTGACACCAGAACAGCAATTGCGCGTCCTGCTTCTGCAAGGCTTCGCGGGCGGCGGTGAAGGCGTCGATGGAAGAATGTTCCGGCGGCAATTCATAGGTCACCGAAGTGGCCCGCCCACGGGCACTGACCTGACCGTCGAAACGCAACTGACCGCTGATTTTACGAATCGAGCCCAAGGGGTAGATCCGCTCCAGCTCAACCGAGGGGCGATAGTCGACGATCTGGGCGTCGGCCATACGCGGCACGATCGGCAGGTCCTGACTGCCCGGTACATCGGCGGCAAACAACAAAGGACTGAAGCAGCACAGCGCCAGCAAATTGATTGAACGCATGAATAGACTCATCGGATCAGCATGGCCTGGGCACCCTTGATGACGCTCGCTTCATCGGCGCGCTGTGGCACCTGCAAGCCACGTTGTACCGCCGGACGTGCCTCCAGGGTCGCCATCCAGCGTTGCAACGCCGTCAGCCCATCCACCGAGACGCCCGACCACTCGTAGCCGCGCACCCATGGAAACGTTGCGATGTCGGCGATGCTGTATTCACCGGCCAGGAACTCAACGGATTGCAGGCGTGTATCGAGCACTTCGTAGAGGCGCCGGGTTTCGTGTTGATAGCGGTCGATGGCGCCCTGGAGTTTTTCCGGGAAATAGCGGAAGAACACATTGGCCTGCCCTTGCATGGGTCCGATTCCGCCCATCTGGAACATCAGCCACTGCAACACCAGCGAGCGCCCCTTGGGGTCAGCGGGCAGCAGTTTGCCGGTCATTTCAGCGAGGTAAATCAGGATCGCGCCGGACTCGAACACGGCGAAATCGCCATTGGCGCGGTCGACAATCGCCGGAATCCGGCCATTGGGGTTGATCTTGAGGAAGTCCGGTGACTTCTGTTCCTTTTTGTCGAAACTCAAGGCATGCACCGAGTAGGGCACGCCGAGTTCCTCGAGCACGATAGAGACCTTGTGGCCATTCGGGGTCGCAGCGGTGTAGAGATCTATCATGGTTGTCTCCCTTTTCAACCCGCCAAGCCTCGACAGTTGCCCGGCGCAAGTCAAGGAATGGCGAAGAACCGATTGAAACAGTCTGCGACAAGATCGGCACCGGACTCGTCATTCAGGTGCAAATGGTGGCCGCCTGGCAGCTGTTCACGGCTAAAGGGTAGACGTTCCAGCAGCTCCGGATGCTTGGCGAGCATGCCGTCGGCAGCAATCACCAGTTTTGCAGGGCAATTGATCCGCTGGACGAAGGCCATTGCCTGTTCTGTTGTAAGACGCAGCGGTGATGGCAGCGTGAGACGATTGTCGGTGCGCCAGGTGTAACCGCCCGGCACCGGCATCAGTCCACGTTGCGCCAACAGCTCGGCGGCTTCGCGACTGACCGCCACCAGCCCTTTCATGCGTGCTTCGATGGCACGGTCGAGCGTGTCGTACACCGGTTTGCGTTTTTCCCGCAGATCCAGTTGCGCTTGCAGGGCCATGCCCATGCGCTCGGCGGCATTGGCGGCATTGTCAGTAGGAGGAATAAGACCGTCGATCAAGGCCAGATGGGTGACGCGATCCGGCAAGGAACCGGCGATGATCAACGACGCGATTGCACCCATCGAGTGCCCCAGCAACGCAAACCGCTTCAGTCCAAGTTGTTCGGCGACTTGCAGTACATCGTGGGCGTAGTCCCACATGGCATAGCCTGCCCCAGCGGGTCGATGCCCGGAATGACCGTGACCGGCCATGTCCAGGGCAATGATGCGCAAGCCTTTGAGCTTGGGCGCCAGGCGGGCAAAGCTGTTGGCGTTGTCCAGCCAGCCGTGCAAGGCAATGACCGGTAAACCGTTTTCAGGGCCGAACAAGTGCGCCGCCAGCTCGATGTGCGGCAGGCTCAGACGGACTTCTTCGACGACATGGCTCATGCGCAATCCTGCTGCTGGCGCCCGCCCCAGCGGTCGAACAGGTCTTTGAGCAGCACGGCGGTGTCCTGCGGTCGTTCGAGGGGGAACATATGGCCGCCGGGCATGGACAGGGACTCACCCAATGGCATCCGCCCGACCGAACTGGCGTGGTGGCGCATCACCACCTTGCTTGTGTGCCCGCGAACCACTGCCAATGGCACTTTCAACTGGCGGGTGCTGCCAGGACTGGTATGCGGCACGCCGCGGTAGATGCTGATTTCCGTCGCCGGATCGAAACGCAGGCGCAGCTTGTCGCCGACCTTATGCAAGCCGTGTTGCAGGTACGCGTCGAAGCATTCCGGGTCGAAGCTGCGAAACAGGTTTTTGCCGGCGAAATAGTGACGGGCGCTTTCCAGGTCGGAAAACTCCTCGCGACGACCCAGCGTACGCCCGGCCGGTGTCAGCCGATCGATGAAACCAAAGCGCTTGGCCGCGCGAATGACCCATTGATCGGTGCGGGTCAGTACCGGCGAATCGAGCATCACCACGCCGCGATACAACTCGGGACAACGCAATGCCGCATGCAAATGCAGGACACCGCCAAAGGAGTGGCCAACGCCCCACACCGGATCCGATTGTTGTTGCAGGTGATGAATCAGCTCATCCACCAGGTTGTACCAGTTGTCGTCCGCCGGGAAACGCGGGTCATGGGCGTGCTGCTCCAGATGCGTCACCTGAAACTCGGGTGCCAGCGCCGCAAACAACTTGCCGTAGGTTCCCGATGGAAAACCATTGGCGTGGGCGAAAAATATCTGTTGCGACATACCTGCAAATCCATGAGCGAGAACAGGCGTTGATTGTCCGCAAGACGGCGTCCTGCAGCAATGACCGTAACTGACAGGAATGATGACAGTCCGGCCATGCGAATACCGATCCCTGTAGGAGCGAGCTGGCTCGCGATGAACTCAAGCGCACCGCGTTTTCCCGGTAACCCGCGTTATCGTTAGCGACCATCGCGAGCGAGCTCGCTCCTACAGAGGAACGCAGGTTTCAACGGGCTGGTGGATTTTCACCCAGCGGTACCACCGCCATCGTCAACCGCGACACACAACTGGCCTTGCCCTCGTCACTGGTCAGACGGATATCCCAAACGTGTGTCGTGCGACCAATGTGGATCGGTTTGGCTACCGCCGTCACCCGCCCGCTTCGCAAGCCGCGCAAGTGGTTGGCATTGATTTCCAGGCCCACGCAGTAGAACTTGCTGGCGTCGATGCACAGATAGCTCGCCATGGAACCGACCGATTCGGCCAGCACCACCGAGGCACCGCCATGCAGCAAGCCGTAAGGCTGGTGAGTGCGGTGGTCGATGACCATGCTCGCCGTCAGCGACTCTTCGTCGAAGGCTTCGAAACGGATGTCCAGCACTTCGCCGATGGTGTTTTTCTGGATTGCGTTCAACTGCTCGATGTTGGGAGTGGTAAGCCACAGACTCATCGCAGATTTTCCTTGTTGGTTTTGTTCGTGGATCAATCCTGCCACAGCACCGCTTCGCTGTGCTCGCTCCATTCTGCAAAGCGTTCGCCATACGCGGCTTCGATCACGTTGCGCTTGATCTTCAGGGTCGGCGTGAGAAAGCCGTTCTCTACCGCCCAACTGTCCTTGACCACCACAAGCCGCCGCAGGCGTTCGTGTTTATCGAGCGCCCCATTGACCTCTTCCAGGAGTTTTTCCAGGCTGGAATGCAAGCCCGCCCGCGCTTCTTGCTGGCCGACGGCCGATAGCACGCACAAGCCCAGCGGCGCACTCAATCCATCCCCGACCACACAGACCTGCTCGATGCGCGAGTGCACCGCCAGCCGGTTTTCAATCGGCGCCGGGGCCACGTATTTGCCCTTGCTGGTCTTGAAGATTTCCTTCAGGCGCCCGGTCAGGCGCAGGTTGCCTTCGGCGTCTTCTTCGCCCTTGTCACCGGTGCGCAGAAAACCGTCCTCGGTGATGGTGTCGGCGGTTTTTTCCGGTTCTTTGAAATACCCGAGCATGGTTGCGCCACTGCGCACCATGACCTCCCCGGTCTCGGCGATCCGCACCTCGACTTCCGGGCACGGCTTGCCGATCCAGCCCGGTTTGTTCTGGCCCGGCAGACCGATATGGGAATAACCGCAGCTTTCGGTCATGCCGTAAACCTCCAGCACATCCAGGCCCAGCTTGCGATACCACAACAGCAAGGTCTGCGGCACGGGTGCAGCACCCGAGAGCGCAACGCGCAAGGCATCCAGCCCGAGCCCGGCGAGGACTTTATGCCCCACCCGTTTACCGATAAATGGCAGACCAAGGAGGAAATCCAGGCGCTTTGCCGGGATCTTGCTGTACACGCCCATCTGGAACTTGGTCCAGATGCGCGGCACGCCAAACAGCGCGGTTGGCCGCGCCCTTTGCAGGTCAGTGAGAAAGGTGTCGAGACTCTCGGCAAAGAACACGGTCTGGCCGGTATAGATCGACGCCAGTTCGACAAACATCCGCTCGGCCACATGGCACAGCGGCAGATAGGACAGCAACCGGTCCGACTCATTGAGGCCGAACAACGAGGTGCCGCGGGTGGTGGCGAATCCCAGATTGCCGAAGCTGTGCATCACGCCTTTGGGCATGCCGGTGGTGCCGGAGGTGTAAATAATGGTGGCGAGTTGATCGGCGGCAGGTTTTGGATCGTCCTGGATCGGCGAGCTACCTTGCAGGTCGGCCCAGCTGAAATCGAATGTGCCAGGCGGATGCAGCGGCAGGCTGATGGTCGGCAGGTCAGGATTGACCCCGCGGGACATGCCGGGCCAATCGTCGAGTTTGCCGATGAAGGCGAGCGCCGCTTCCGAGTGTTCGAGGACCTGGGCAACGGTCTCGGCGGTGAGGTTGGGGTACAACGGCACCGAGACATGCCCGGCCATCCAGATCGCCAGGTCGGCAATGATCCAGTGCGCGCAGTTTTTTGAAATCAGGGCGATGTGGCTGCCTTGCGGAAGCTCTCGCGCTCGCAACCAATGCGCAGCACAACGGGCTTGATGACCGACATCCGCCCAAGTCAGGGTTTCGACCTGGCCGCCTCCGACAGGCTGGACCAAAAAGCGCTGGCGCGGATGACGCGCCTCACGCTCGTAGAAAAGGTCCAGTGGCAAACGAAAAGCAGCAGACATGACTCGCTCCTGTTTTTTTGGTCTGGAGCAAGCGTAGTCAACCAAGCAAGTGCTTGGTTGATTTTTTTACATCAAAAGATCGCAGCCTGCGGCAGCTCCTGCACAAGAATGGCGTACATCCTGTAGGCGCTGCCGCAGGCTGCGATCTTTGCTTTTAGGGGCGCTTGAGACTGTTGAGGCGCATCGACCCGACAAGCAGCTCATTGCTTTCGAGCTCAGCCAGAGCGGCCGTGCTGACCCGCTCCGGCGGATGCCCCGCGCCATGCTGCAGGTAGCTCAACAGATTCCCCACCAGCGGATTGTGGCTGACCAGCAGTACATCGCTCACCGCCACCATTTGCTCGGCGACCTTGTCCGGCTCGGTGTCCGGCGTCAGCCACTCGACGGTGCGGATCTCCGGCTCGAACCCCAAAACCTCGCGCACCAGATGCGCGGTCTCCTGCGCTCGCAGGTACGGGCTGGCATAGATCGCCGTCAGCGGCTTCCCCATCAACTGCTCGGCGCTGCGCAGCACTTCCTCACGACCGTGGTCCGTCAACTCCCGCTCCGAATCGTGGGGGCGGGACCCGTGCGGTACAGCTTCACCATGACGTAATACCCAGAGTTTCATAGCTTGGGTTCCTCATCTCGGGCCGGATGCGGTGCAGGCGCCACGACGTGCGGCGCTTCACCTTCCGGTGTACGCGGCGTCGGCCAGTCGGCGAACGGCCAGGGTTTCTGGTCGCTGTGGAAGCTGCCGAAACGACCGATCTGCGCCAGGAACTGGCTCAGGCTGTCGCCGAAGTTCATCAGGCTGGCGCTCGGGGCGCCATAAAATAAACGATAGATCAACTGCACCAGCACGACGACGCCGAGGATGAACTGCGCCACCTGCCAGACCAGCACAAAGACGATCATCCACAGTACCCGCAGCAGGATGGATTCGTACTTGGCTTCTACTTTTTGATCGTTCATGTCTCGCTCCGTTCCTGTTAAGTAGAGGGCTCAGTTGAAACCGCTGGTGGAAATGAAATCGACGTCGGTTTTCGGTTCGCCGCGCATCAACAGGCCAATCACCTGCTCAAGCGTGCGCCCTTCGAACAAAATCGCGTGCAGCCCGGCGACCAGCGGCATGTACACGCCTACGTCCTGGGCCTTGGCCTTGAGCACCTTGAGGGTGTTCACCCCTTCGGCGACTTCGCCCAGGCGGGTGACTGCTTCTTCCAGGCTCAAACCCTGACCGAGCGCGAAGCCGACCTGATAATTACGGCTCTTGGGCGACGAACAGGTCACGATCAAATCGCCTACACCCGCCAGGCCCAGGAATGTCATCGGGTTGGCGCCCTGGTTCACCGCGAAGCGGGTCATCTCGGCCAGCGCCCGGGTGATCAGCATGCTCTTGGTGTTTTCGCCCATGCCCAACGCCACTGCCATGCCGGCGATGATCGCGTACACATTCTTCAGCGCCCCGCCCAACTCCACGCCAAAACGGTCGGCGCTGGCGTAAACGCGGAAGGTGCGACCGTGCAGCGCGGCCTGAACCTGCTGGCACAGCGCTTCGTCTTCACTGGCAACGACAGTGGCCGTCAGCGCATGCTCGGCGATTTCACGGGCCAGGTTGGGCCCGGACAGCACACCGATCCGTGCTTGTGGTGCGATTTCTTCAAGGATCTCGCTCATCAATTTGAAGGTGTGGGCTTCAATGCCTTTGGTCAGGCTGACGAGCATCTTGCCGCTCAAGCGCTCGGCGTGCGGCACCAGCACCGAACGCAGCGCGCTGGAAGGCAACGCGACGAAACACAGATCGCAGGCGTCCAGTGTCGCCTGTATATCGGTGACAGGCGTCACGGAGGGAAGAATTTTGATGCCCTTGAGGTAACGCGGGTTCTCGCGATTGACCCGAATGGCCTCGGCCTGTTCGGGATCACGCATCCACTGAAGGACCTGATGTCCGTTTTCGGCCAGCAAATTAGCCACGGCGGTACCAAAACTTCCGCCTCCCAGGACCGCAATCGGGCGCTGATCAGTCATATGCAATCCGTTAATCCATACCAGTGGCAATGTCGGCATTATACGGAGCGGCCCGGTCGCGGCCAGTCCCCGTGTCAAATAGCGACACCGGTAGCAAGAAGCCCCATAAATCCGAGGAAAATGCCGGCATCGCGAATGGAAAATTTGCGCGCCTCGGTTAACATGCGCGCCATCAAACGCCAACAGGGATGTGCTGTGTCTCCGGGTTCCCCTTCGCCACACTCGCCACTGGTCCTCGCGCTGATTTTCAGCTCGCCGGTGCTGGGTGACGATTTGTTCCTCGACAGCGAGCCGTTGCCGCAAGTGCTGACGGCCACGCGCCTGAAGCAATCGCCGGCCGCCGTGCCGGGGAGCATGACCGTGATCGACAGCGCGCTGATCACCGCCAGCGGCGCCCGGGACATCAGCGAACTGCTGCGCCTGGTGCCGGGCATGATGGTCGGCAACATCAGCGGCAATCAGGCGGCCGTGAACTACCACGGCACCAATGCCACCGAAGCACGGCGCATGCAAGTGCTGATCGATGGGCGCTCGGTGTATCGCGCCGGTTTGGCCACGGTGGACTGGAGCGATATTCCGGTGGCCATGGAAGACATCGAGCGCATCGAAGTCTTTCGCGGCCCGAACACCGTCAGTTACGGCGCCAATGCCCTGATGGCGGTCGTCAACGTCATCACCCATCGGCCGGCCGACAGCCACGGGACCCGCCTGAAAGTCACCCAAGGCCAGCGCGGCATCAACGATTTTTATGCCAGTCAGGGCATCGGCTGGAAGGACGGTGATCTGCGCCTGTCGCTGTCCGGCCAACAGGACGATGGATTCGACATCGACCGTACCGGCGCCGACTACCACGACAGTCGCAGCCTCAACCGTTTCAACCTCGCCGTGAGCCAGACGCTCAATGAACGGCAGAGTATCGATTGGCAACTGAATGCCAAGGACGGCACCAACCAGCGCCCTTATACCTATCGACCGGTATTCCCGGGAATTATCCGCGCTGGCGACGATTCCGACGTCACGGCCAAGGACTACGCCGGCTCCTTGCGCTGGAACCTGGACATCAATCCTGACCACAGCCTTTACATCCAGGGCACTGCACAACATTGGGATCGCCAGCAAACCTGGCGCGCCTGTGACGCGGAGATTTCATTCAGCCCGCAGTTGACCGAATTGTGGCAACTCAACCCCAATTACACCGAACGCCTGGCCCGCAATATCACGCGTTTCACCGGCCGTGGTGCGCCGCCCGGTTCGCCGGCCGAACAGGCACTGGCCAATCAGGTTCTCGATCAATGGCGCAATGGCGCCAGCCAGACTGTCTGCGGCGACATAGACCAAAGCACCCGCGAATCGCGCTACGACCTCGAAGTGCAAGACACCCTGAGCCTGTCCGATAGCCTGCGACTGGTCAGCGGCCTGAACTATCGTTACGACCGGGCAGAGTCCGAGACCTACTTCAATGGCACCCTCGATGACACGACCTGGCGAGCGTTCAGCCAGTTCGAGTGGCGCGCTACCGAACACTGGCTGATGCAAGGCGGGGCCATGTTCGAAGATTCCCGGCTGATCGGCCGCTCAGTGTCGCCGCGGGTGGCAGTCAATTACCTGATCAACCCGCGACACGGCTTGCGCGCGGTGTACTCCGAGGCCGTCCGTTCGCCGGACATGTTCGAGAACAACATCAACTGGAGTTATCGGGTCGCCAACCTCAAGCCGGGCGCCTTCGGCCAGTCCAGTGCCCGCTACTTCGTCAAGACCCGTGGCCCCGGCGATCTCGATCAGGAGCACATGCGTTCCCGGGAGCTGGGCTACAACGGCTACTTTGCCGAGCAAGGGATCGCGCTGGATGTGAAGCTGTTCTACGACGAAATCTCCGGCATGATCAGCGAGCCGCTGCGCAACAATCAGTTCATCGCCAGCAACTCGAACAAGTCACGTTTTTCGGGGGCCGAGACCCAGCTCGACTGGCGGGTCGGCAGCCTCGATCGACTGCGCCTGACCTATGCCTATATCGACGTCGACGCGAGTAACCCGCTGGACGCCAGACAGACCGCCCGCAACAGCGGCTCCGCCGGTTGGCTGCGGGACTGGGGCCGGGGCTGGAACAGCGCCCTCTTCTACTATGGAGACGACGCGCTCAACGGATACCGCTTTGAACGGATGGATGCACGCATCGCCAAACGCATCAGCCTGGGCAAGGCCAGCCTGGAACTGGCCGGGGTGCTCCAGCAGCGCCTCGACCATCAGCCAACCACCTTCGCTGAAAATCGCTACGATGAGCGTCATGTGATGTATTTCAGCGCGGAGCTGGAGCTCTAGGATGCGGTGTTACCCGGTCTGGAAATCGCCAGTGCTTGGCCGTTTGCTGGCCATGCTATGCCTGCTGTCGGCTGGCCTGCTGAGCAGCCTGACCGGCCATGCGGCGGATATTCTGTTGGCCGGTGCCGAGGACAGCCCTGGCATGCAGGCCTTCACCCAGGCGCTGAGCGAACGACGACCAAACGACACCGTGCGCTTCCAGGCGCTGGCGAAGTTACCGGCGCCGGGCAATCTGCCCGACAACACCCGCCTGATTCTGCTCGACCTGGCCAGCCTCGACTGGCGCCTGCAGGACTCCGCCGGTCCGGCGACACTGGTGCTGCGGATCAGTCGCCTGCAGGCCCGACAACGCCTGAACGACACTCACCCGCCGCGCCTCTGCCTGTTGTGGAGTGATCCGTCACTGGAGCGGCAGTTGCGCCTGATCAAAGTCCTGCTGCCTCAAGTCAAACGCGTGGGTGTGCTCTACGACAATTACAGTGAGTTCCTGCTCAATGACTTGCGTCGGGCGGCGGGTCCACTGGGCCTTGAAGTCGTCACTCAACGCTGGGAAAACACCCACGACAGTCGCCCGCTGCAGGCATTGCTGAAAAACAGCGACGTGCTTCTGGGGCTGGACGACCCCGACCTGTACAACCCACAAACGGTGAAAAACCTCCTGCTGAGCAGTTATGCACGACAGATCGCGTTGATCGGCCCCAACGCAGGGTTCGTCAAGGCCGGGAGCCTGGCCAGCACTTACAGTGATCAGCACGATTGGCTGACCATCCTCGACGAACTGCTCGACCAGCCAACCTCCACCTGGCCACGTACGCATTACCCGAATCGTTTCAAGGTCGCGAGCAATCCGCAGGTGGCTCGCTCGCTGGGCATCGAAGAGATCGACGAGGCGCTCGTCGCCACATTGCTGGCAGAAGGAGAACGCCGCCCATGACCTTCCGTCGTCGCTGGGACATCAACACCCGTACCCAGCTCATCAGCCTTGGCCCTGCCCTGCTGCTGACGTTGTTGTTGATCAGCTTCTTCACCTTCGTGCGCATCCAGGATTTGCGCCAGGAAATCAATCACACCGGTCAATTGATCGCCAACCAACTGGCGCCCGCCACCGAATACGGCGTGATTTCAGGCAACAGCGAAGTGCTCGAAAGCTTGCTCAAGGCGACACTGGCTACACCCAATGTGCGCTTTCTGGAAGTTCAGGACAGCGCCAACCGGGTGCTGGTGTATGTCGAGCAACCCTCTGAACACCACAATCGCCCAAAACAAGTTGAAGTGTTCCAGGCCCCGGTGCGGTTGCAGCGGATCGCTTTGCACAACGATTTTTTCCAGGGCAGCAAAACCGCCGCCAACGTGCCGAAAGAGGACTACCTGGGCCGCGTGATCGTCGGTCTGTCCAACGAGGCATTCAGCCAGCGCCAGCAGGAAATCCTGCTCAAGGCTGCGATTCTGGCGCTGTTCGCCCTGTTGTTTACTTTTGTGTTGGCCCGGCGCCTCGCCAGCAGTCTGTCGCAACCGATCCGCGATATCGGCAACGCGGTAAAGGCCATCCAGGAGGGTGACTACAAGACCCCGTTGCCCATCGTTGATGACACGGAACTGGGGGCGCTGTCACAACACATCAACAACCTCGCCAGCGGTCTCGAACAGGCCAGCCGTGAACAGCATCAAGCGATGGCGCAGTTGATCCAGACCCGCGAAGAAGCGGAAACGGCCAACAACGCCAAGTCTGACTTTCTGGCCATGATGAGCCATGAACTGCGCACGCCGATGAATGGCGTGCTGGGCATGCTGCAGTTGCTGGAAACCACGGAAATGACCGAGGAGCAGGTCGAGTATGCAGCGTTGGCCTCCGAGTCCACCGAACATCTGTTGAAGGTCATCAACGATATTCTCGATTTCTCGCGCATCGAACGCTCGGAACTGGAGCTGGAACACATTCCGTTCAACCTCGCCGACCTGATCGGCAGCTGTGCCCAGTCGTTCCAGCACAGCGCGGCGCAACGTGGCCTCGATCTGCAACTGAAAATCCCCGACGACATGCGTGCATTGCAGGCCAAGGGCGATCCGACGCGCATCCGCCAGATTCTGGTCAATCTGCTCGGCAACGCGCTGAAGTTCACCGAACGAGGCCGCGTCACCATCGAAGCCCAATGGCAGTCGCTGGATCACGAACTGTTGTGGTTTACCTGCACCGTGCGCGACAGCGGCATCGGCATCCCGTCCGAAAGCCTGGAATTGATGTTCAATGCGTTTCAGCAGGCCGACAGTTCTATTTCGCGGCGCTACGGTGGTACAGGCCTGGGCCTGCCGATTGCCCGCACGCTTGCCGAGCGCATGGGCGGTACCTTGCGCGCTCAGAGCCAGGAAGGCCTCGGTTCGGTGTTCACCCTGGAAATCCCCTTGGCCCTGCATCAACAGACACCGGCCTCGCTGGTCCCGCGCGCGCCGGCCCGCGACAGCCATGGCGAAGGCCGCAACGTGCTGCTGGTCGAAGACAACCTGGTCAACCAGACGGTCATCGAAGCCATGTTGCGCAGCCTGGGTTTCAAGGTCAGCGTTGCCGTCGATGGCGCGCAGGCGGTTCGCAGTGCCGAGAGTCTGATTTTCGAAGCGATCCTGATGGATTGCCGGTTGCCGGTCATCGATGGCTATGAAGCCACCCGACAAATCCGCAAGCTGCCCGGTTGCACTGACCTGCCGATCATCGCCCTGACCGCCAATGCCTTGCAGGGTGACCGTGAAGCCTGTTTATCGGCGGGTATGAACGATTATCTGGCCAAGCCGTTCAAACGGAACGATCTTCAACAGATTTTGCAGCGCTGGGTGCAGTAGTACAGGCCTTTCGACCATCTGTGACTGGCGTGAAAGGCGAAAGTGCGGCAGTCTTAGGCACCTCGACTGGCCCGAAATGGGGCTTGAATAAAAATTTCAGTGCACAAGTGTACATTCATGTCCTTGGTGCTGTGACTTTCACCACAACGCAATAGTCTATGAGTAGGCTACCGATTCGAGGCATGAAGGCTTCGATCGGTCGGGAAGATTTGCCCCACCTGCCGCATGGGACTATTGAGGAGCTCGCATGACCAAACAAAACGCCTTTACCCGGGAAGACCTGCTGCGCTGCAGTCGCGGTGAGCTGTTCGGCCCTGGTAACGCGCAACTGCCCGCCCCGAACATGCTGATGGTTGATCGCATCACCCTGATCAGCGAAGAAGGTGGCAAGTACGGCAAAGGTGAATTGGTCGCCGAGCTGGATATCAATCCGGACCTGTGGTTCTTCGCCTGCCACTTCGAAGGCGATCCGGTGATGCCGGGCTGCCTGGGCCTCGACGCCATGTGGCAACTGGTCGGTTTCTTCCTGGGCTGGCAAGGTTTGCCGGGCCGTGGCCGTGCGCTGGGTTCGGGCGAAGTGAAATTCTTTGGTCAGGTCCTGCCGACCGCCAAGAAAGTCACCTATAACATTCATATCAAGCGCGTCCTCAAGGGCAAGCTGAACCTGGCCATCGCCGACGGTTCGGTCACTGTGGACGGTCGCGAAATCTACACCGCCGAAGGCCTCCGGGTCGGCGTCTTCACCTCCACTGACAACTTCTAAGGGTTATTCGCATGCGCCGCGTCGTTATCACTGGTCTGGGCATTGTTTCGTGCCTGGGCAATGACAAAGAGACCGTCTCCGCTAACCTGCGTGCAAGCCGCCCTGGCATCCGGTTCAACCCGGAATATGCCGAAATGGGTCTGCGTAGCCAGGTTTCCGGCTCCATTGACCTCAACCTTGAAGAACTGATCGATCGCAAGATCTATCGCTTCGTCGGCCACGCGGCGGCATACGCCTACCTGGCCATGAAAGACGCCATCACTGACTCCGGCCTGACCGAAGAGCAAGTGTCCAACCCGCGTACTGGCCTGATCGCCGGTTCCGGTGGCGCATCGACCCTGAACCAGATGGAAGCGCTGGACATCCTGCGCGAGAAAGGCGTCAAGCGCGTCGGCCCATACCGCGTAACGCGGACCATGAGCAGCACCGTTTCCGCTTGCCTGGCCACGCCGTTCAAGATCAAGGGCCTGAACTACTCCATCGCTTCTGCCTGCGCCACCAGTGCTCACTGCATCGGTACCGCCATGGAACAGATCCAGATGGGCAAGCAGGACATCGTCTTCGCCGGTGGCGGTGAAGAGGAGCACTGGAGCCAGTCGTTCCTGTTCGACGCGATGGGCGCCCTGTCCAGCAAGCGTAACGACACGCCGGAACAAGCTTCCCGTGCCTACGACGCCGACCGTGATGGTTTCGTCATCGCTGGCGGTGGCGGCATGGTCGTGGTTGAAGAGCTGGAACACGCTCTGGCCCGTGGCGCAAAAATCTACGCGGAAATCGTTGGCTACGGCGCGACCTCCGACGGTTACGACATGGTTGCCCCAAGCGGCGAAGGCGCGATCCGCTGCATGCAGCAGGCGCTCTCCACTGTCGACACCCCGATCGACTACCTGAACACCCACGGCACTTCGACCCCGGTCGGCGACGTCGCGGAAATGAAAGGTGTGCGTGAAGTGTTCGGCGACAAGGCTCCGGCGATCAGCTCCACCAAGAGCCTGTCGGGTCACTCCCTGGGCGCCGCCGGCGTTCACGAAGCGATCTACTGCATGCTGATGATGGAAGGCAACTTCATTGCCGGTTCCGCCAACATCGACGAGCTGGACCCTGAAGTGGCCGACCTGCCGGTGCTGACCAAGACCCGCGAAAACGCCACCATCAACACCGTGATGAGCAACAGCTTCGGTTTCGGTGGCACCAACGCCACGCTGGTACTGAAGCGCTGGGCAGGCAAGTAATTCCCTGCTGCTGAGCCGCACAAAAAAACGCCCCGACTGGTTCGGGGCGTTTTTTTTTACCTGAATAATGTGGCATCGCAAATCGCTTTTCGTAGGAGCCCGGCTTGCCGGCGATGACATCCTTGAAAACGCCATCGCCGGCAAGCCGGGCTCCTACAGGTATGCATTTCAAGTCGGGAATTCATTAACCCGGAGATGAAGCATTTGTCATGAAACCAAACGCCCTGCGACCGAATGTCGCGGATTGCGTGGGCTGCAGCACTGTTGCCGTTTTTGCAAAAAACCGTTACCAAACTCAGTCGTTTACTTAGCAAGCTACCAAACTCTATAACAGAGTCCTGCACATGCCTTGCTGCAGATAACAGAGATTGGAGCTAGCAGATGACTGTAAAAGTAACTGAACGCGACGATTCACATAAATCCCACGAGGGCGTAGCCGCTGGCATCCGGATCTGGGATGTCCATCAACAAGACCTGTTGGTGGGAATGTTCCACTCCGAAACCGATGCGCAGAACTACAAGGCCGAACTGGAAATACTTGAGCAACGGCGCGAGCTGCGCTCCGCGTAATCACAGCATTGAAAACGACAAACCCCGCCATGAGCGGGGTTTGTCGTTACTGCCACCTTTAACGGCTTACCACATCAGATCATCAGGGATCTGATACGCCGCGTACGGATCGTCCTCGGCAGCGACCTCTTCGGTCTGCACATTCAATTGCACAATGCGCTGTGGGTCGCGCTCCTGGATCTTCAGCGCCGCTTCACGCGGAATCACTTCATAACCCCCGGCGTGATGCACGATGGCCAGCGAGCCGCTGCTGAGCTTGTTACGCATCAGGGTGTTGACGCAGAGGCGCTTGACCTTCTTGTCGTCGACGAAGTTGTAGTAATCCTCGGTCGTCAGTTTGGGCAGACGCGAGACTTCGATCAATTGCTTGACCTGCGCGGCGCGGGCCTTGGCCTCGGCCTTCTCCTGCTGCTGGCGATTGAGCTCCTGGTCGCGCTTGACCTTTTCGGCCATGGCTTCCTGGGCGGCACGCTGCTGCGAATCATCCAGCTCAATCTGGCCTTTATGGGCCAGACGCTGCTGCTTCTGTTTGTCTTTGCTGACCTGCTTGGCCTGCTTCTGGTTGACCAGCCCTGCTTTGAGCAACTGGTCGCGAAGGGAAATGCTCATGGTGCTTATTACTCACTTAGGCAACTGCTCAACCGCAGCTGGGCACATTCTTTTCCTGACGTTTGGCTTCGCCCCACAGGGCGTCCAACTCTTCGAGGGTGCAATCTTCCATGGGACGGTGGGTGTCGCGCAATGCCTGTTCGATAAAACGGAAGCGTCGCTCGAATTTGCTGTTGGCGCCACGCAATGCGGTTTCCGGATCGACCTTGAGGTGACGCGCCAGATTGACCACGGAAAACAGCAGGTCGCCGATCTCGTCGGCGACCGCTTGCGGGTCATTCTCGGACATGGCTTCGAGCACTTCGTCGAGTTCTTCGCGCACCTTGTCCAGCACCGGCAAAGCGTCTGGCCAGTCGAAACCGACCTGCCCAGCGCGCTTCTGCAATTTCGCCGCGCGTGACAGCGCTGGCAACGCGCCGGGCACGTCATCGAGCAACGACAGCTGTTCGGGCGCCGATGATTTCTCTGCGCGCTCCTCGGCCTTGATCTCTTCCCAACGCTGCTTGACCTGTTCTTCACTCAGGCGCGGGACATCCAGCGGCGCATACAGATCGCCGGTGGGGAACACGTGAGGATGGCGACGAATCAGCTTGCGGGTGATGCTGTCGACCACGCCATCGAATTCGAAGCGCCCTTCTTCCCGGGCCAACTGGCTGTAATAGACCACCTGAAACAACAAATCGCCCAGTTCACCCTGCAAGTGATCGAAGTCACCGCGCTCAATGGCGTCGGCGACTTCGTAGGCTTCTTCCAGGGTGTGCGGGACGATGCTGGCGTAAGTTTGCTTGATGTCCCACGGGCAACCGAACTGCGGGTCGCGCAGGCGGTTCATGAGGTGAAGCAGGTCTTCAAGGCTATAGGTCATTTATGGCTCACAACAAAACCCTGTAGGAGCTGGCTTGCCAGCGATGGCATCACCTCGATGCTCCAGCGAGACCGAGTTGTCTGCATCGCTGGCAAGCCAGCTCCCACAATGGATCGAAGTCATCTTCAAGGCGTACGGTTACGCCGGGTTTCGATGATGTTCGGCAGCTGGGAAATCCGCCCCAGCAACCTTCCCAACGCGTCCAGCCCCGGAATCTCGATGGTCAGGGACATCAGCGCGGTGTTGTCCTCCTTGTTCGAGCGGGTGTTGACCGCCAGCACGTTGATCCGCTCGTTGAGCAGCACCTGCGAAACGTCACGCAGCAAACCCGAACGGTCGTAGGCGCGAATGACGATGTCCACCGGATAGGTGAGCACCGGCACCGGGCCCCAGCTGACCTGAATGATCCGTTCCGGCTCACGCCCACCCAGTTGCAGCACAGAGGCGCAGTCCTGGCGGTGAATGCTCACGCCACGGCCCTGGGTGATGTAACCGACGATTGCATCGCCCGGCAGCGGCTGGCAGCAGCCGGCCATCTGCGTCATCAGGTTGCCGACGCCCTGGATCTGTATGTCGCCGCGCTTGCCCGGTTTGTAACCGGTGGCTTTGCGCGGAATCAGCTCCAGCTGTTCATTGCCGCGTTCCGGTTCGACCAGTTGTTGCGCCAGGTTGACCAGTTGCGCCAGGCGCAAGTCGCCAGCACCGAGGGCGGCGAACAGGTCTTCAGCGGTTTTCATGTTGGCCTTGTCGGCCAGCTTGTCGAAGTCCACCGCCGGCAGGCCGAGGCGATTGAGTTCACGCTCAAGCAGGGTTTTACCCGCAGCGACGTTCTGATCGCGCGCCTGCAACTTGAACCAGTGAACGATCTTCGCCCGCGCCCGCGACGTTGTGACGTAGCCCAGGTTCGGGTTCAGCCAGTCGCGGCTCGGGGTGCCGTGCTTGCTGGTGATGATCTCGACCTGTTCACCGGTTTGCAGGCTGTAGTTGAGCGGCACGATGCGCCCGTTGATCTTGGCGCCGCGGCAGTTGTGACCGATTTCGGTGTGCACACGATAGGCGAAGTCCAGCGGCGTCGCGCCCTTCGGCAAGTCGATAGCGTGACCGTCCGGAGTGAAGATGTAGACACGGTCGGGTTCGATGTCGACCCGCAACTGCTCCGCCAGGCCACCGATGTCGCCCAGCTCTTCATGCCACTCGAGCACCTGACGCAGCCAGGAGATTTTCTCTTCGTAGTGATTGGACCCGGACTTGACGTCGGTGCCTTTGTATTTCCAGTGTGCGCAAACCCCCAGCTCGGCCTCTTCGTGCATGGCGTGGGTGCGGATCTGCACTTCCAGCACCTTGCCCTCAGGCCCGATCACCGCGGTGTGCAGCGAGCGGTAGCCGTTCTCCTTGGGGTTGGCGATGTAGTCGTCGAACTCTTTCGGGATGTGCCGCCACAGGGTGTGGACGATGCCGAGCGCGGTGTAGCAATCGCGCATTTCCGGCACCAGCACGCGAACGGCTCGCACGTCGTAGATCTGGCTGAACTCCAGACCCTTGCGCTGCATTTTGCGCCAGATCGAATAGATGTGTTTGGCCCGGCCGCTGATGTCGGCATCGACGCCGGTGGCCTGCAATTCGTTTTTCAGCTGGCTCATCACGTCGCTGATAAAGCGCTCGCGATCCAGTCGCCGCTCGTGGAGCAACTTGGCGATCTGCTTGTACTGGTCGGGCTCGAGGTAACGGAAGGACAAGTCCTCCAGTTCCCACTTGATGTGACCGATACCCAGGCGATGGGCCAGCGGCGCGTAGATGTCGAAGACTTCACGGGCCACGCGGTTGCGCTTTTCATCGTCGGCGGTTTTCACCGCACGGATCGCGCACGTGCGTTCGGCCAGTTTGATCAAAGCGACGCGCACGTCGTCGACCATCGCCACCAGCATCTTGCGCAGGTTTTCCACCTGGCCCTGGGTGCCCATCACCATGGACTTGCGTGGGCTCAGGCTGTCACTGATCGCCGCCATGCGTTGCACGCCGTCGATGAGTTTGGCGACCACGGGACCGAAGCGCTGGCTGACGGCCGGCAGCGGGATCTGGTTTTCGCGCACGCCGCGATACAGGATCGCGGCGACCAGCGAATCCTGATCAAGCTTGAGGTCGGCGAGAATCTCGGCGATCTCAAGCCCGGTGCGGAAAGTCGAGTTGCCTTCCGACCACAGATTTTGTGCCGCATTGGCTTGCTGTTCGGCCTCGCGAGCGTACTCGCAGGCCTCCTTCAAGGCTTCGCGATCCAGTGCCTGATCGACACTGACCGCATGATCGAGCCAAGCCTCGAGATTGATACTGCCGTCGGTGTTGATCGGCTGGTGTGCTCTCACCTGTACCATCTTGCTTACCTTCCCTACGACGCAGATTCAATGCGTCAAATCGCTGACCTTCGTTGCCCGTGCGCCCACGTCGGGCTAGTGCGCAGCAGCACGGGCGGGCCAGTCGGACCAGACGAGCATCCTAGCTCGCTTCAAATAACGCCATGGCCTCGACATGTGCCGTCTGAGGAAACATATCGAGAATCCCGGCACGTTTTAACCGGTAGCCCTGCTTGATCAATTCGACCGTGTCGCGCGCCAGCGTTGCCGGGTTGCACGACACATACACCAACCGTTCGGCACCCAGCGACTTGAGCTTGCGCACGACCTCGAAAGCACCGTCACGCGGTGGATCCAAGAGTACCGCACAAAAGCCTTCGGCGGCCCATTCGGCGTCCGTCAAAGGCTGGGATAAATCGGCCTGAAAAAACTTCGCGTTATGCAGATTATTGCTAGCCGCATTCGCCGCTGCCCGATCGACCATCACCTGTACGCCTTCGACCGCCACGACTTCACGAGCGGTCTTGGCCAGCGGCAAGGCAAAGTTGCCCAGACCACAAAACAGATCGAGAACCCGTTCTTGCGCCTTCGGCTTCAACCAGTCCAGTGCCTGAGCCACCATGGCTTCGTTGACCCCGGCGTTGACCTGGATGAAATCCCCCGGACGGTAAGCCAGTTCCAGATCCCATTGTTCCAGACGATAACCCAGCGACTGACCAGCCTCGACCGGTTGCGGCTCGCCGTCGCCATGCAGCCACAATTGGGCTTCATGGAACGCACAGAAATCCTTGAGGATCGCCAGGTCTGCCTCGGACAACGGCGCCATGTGCCGCAGCAACACCGCCAGCGAAGAACCGCAGAACAATTCCACGTGCCCGAGTGCCTGAGGCTTGCTCAAGCGCCGCAACATCTCCGGCAGGCGGGCCATGATCGGTTGCAAGGGCTGTACCAGCACCGGGCATTCATCGATACCGACGATGTCCTGACTGCCGGCGGCGCGGAAACCGACTTCGAGCTTCTTCGCCTTCATGTCCCAGCGTACGGCGACGCGGGCACGACGACGGTAGGCGAATTCAGGGCCGCTCAAAGGCGCTGCCCACTCTTCGGGCTCGACCCCGGCGACTTTCGACAATTGCTCGGCGAGCATGCGCTGTTTCAGGGCAAGTTGTTCTTGATGAGGCAGATGCTGCACGCTGCAACCGCCACAACGGCCGGCATGGGGGCACGGTGCAGGGCGTCGCAGTTCGCTGGCCTTGAACACCCGTTCGGTGCGTGCCTCGACCACTTTGCCGTGGGCACCGAGCACGCGAGCCTCGATTTCTTCACCGGCCAATGCGCCGAGAACGAACCAGGTGCGGCCTTCGAAAAACGCGATACCGCGACCGTCGTTGGCCAGGCGCTCAATGGTCAGGCGCTGCTTTTTGCCGGTCGGGACTTGCGGGGCCTTGCTGCCGCCGGTGGGCTGGAAGCGCAGGCCTCTCTCATGCTTGGCCATCAGTTGGGCGCGTCGAAAATGCCGGTCGACAGGTAACGGTCGCCACGGTCGCAGATGATCGCGACGATCACCGCATTTTCAACTTCTTTGGACAGACGCAACATCGCTGCCACGGCACCGCCCGAGGATACGCCACAGAAAATGCCTTCTTCGCGGGCCAGTCGACGGGTGACGTCTTCGGCCTCGCTTTGCGCCATGTCGACGATCCGGTCCACGCGATCGGCCTGGTAGATCTTCGGCAGGTATTCGTGGGGCCAGCGACGGATGCCCGGAATCGCCGAGCCTTCCATGGGTTGCAGGCCGACGATCTGCACGTTGTCGTTCTGCTCTTTCAAGTAGCGCGAAACGCCCATGATGGTGCCGGTGGTGCCCATGGAGCTGACGAAATGGGTGATGGTGCCCTCGGTCTGACGCCAGATTTCCGGGCCGGTGGTGGTGTAGTGCGCTTCAGGGTTGTCACCGTTGGCGAACTGGTCCAGCACCTTGCCGTGGCCTTCGGCTTCCATTCGCTGGGCGAGGTCGCGAGCGCCTTCCATACCTTCTTCCTGGCTGACCAGAATCAGTTCGGCGCCATACGCGGTCATGGCGGCCTTGCGTTCGGCACTGGAGTTGTCCGGCATGATCAGGATCATCTTGTAACCCTTGATCGCGGCGGCCATGGCCAACGCAATCCCGGTATTACCCGAGGTCGCTTCGATCAGCGTATCGCCGGCGTGGATCTGCCCACGCAACTCGGCGCGGGTAATCATCGACAGCGCCGGACGGTCCTTGACCGAACCCGCCGGGTTGTTCCCTTCGAGCTTGAGCAAAAGGGTATTGCTGGTGGCGCCAGGCAGGCGCTGCAAACGGACCAGCGGAGTGTTGCCGACGCAATCGGCGATGGTTGGGTACTGCAAGGTCATGGCGTATTCGCAATCCAGACTGCGGGGGCGACTATCATACCGGCAAACCTCGCAAGGCCATATCACGCAAAGTACGGTGCTTATGGTTTATGGGAATAAGGCGGGAATGTGTATTGATTTTGAGGGCCTCATCGCGAGCGTGCTCGCTCTCATCACACACTTTGCGGTTGAAACACGGTCACTGTGTGGGCTTGCCCGCGATGACGTCGGCGCTGGCACGATCAACATCCGCAAGCAGACGCATATTCAGGCGCAACCCGGCCCCGGTATTCTGCGCCCACAGCCGCCCGCCCTGACGTCGCACGGCGTTCCGGGCGATGCTCAAGCCCAGGCCGAATCCACCATCGCCGGGACGTGAGCCATCGAGTCGGGTGAACGGCAGGAAGATCCGCTCCAGATCGGTTTCAGCCACACCGCCCCCCTGGTCTTCCAGCCACAAATGCCAGAATTTCCCATCACGCTGCCCGCCAAGCCGGACGACGCCCCCTTCGGGCGAATGGCGAATCGCGTTTCGCAGGATGTTTTCCAGCGCCTGGGCCAGCGTGTTGAGATGACCACGAACCCAGCAGGATGAATCCACCGAGCATTGCAGCTGCGCCGCCGGCCAGCCACTTTCATAGCAGGCGTTTTCCGTGAGCATTTCCCATAACGCCTGGATCTGAATCGATTCGTCAGGTAATCGGGTGCGCTCGGTGTCGAGCCAGGCCAGTTGCAGTGTGTCTTCCACCAGACGCTGCATGCCATCGACTTCGCGACCGATGCGTTCGCGCAATTGCTCCAGGCCTTGCTCGCTTTCACTGGCCACCCGCAGTCGGCTCAACGGCGTGCGCAACTCATGGGACAGATCGCGCAGCAACTGCTGCTGTAACGCAACCGTGGTTTGCAAGCGTTCGGACATGTGATCGAACGCCCTGCCCAGCTCACCGAGTTCATCTGAACGATTGGTGGTCCGGCTCGACAACCGCACATTGAGCTGATCGGCACGCCAGGCGTTGGCCTGGGCACGCAGACTGTTGAGTGGTACTACCAGCAAACGGTACAGGCCGACACACAGCAGCAAGGTGAACAGGCCCGGAATCACGCCGTTGGTGATCACGCGCCACAACACCCGATAACGACCGGGCACGAAGCGCTGGGGCAGTTCGATCACCAGACTGCCGACCGACGGATCGCCGGGAAACGGTACCCGCATCCATGGTCGGCCTTTCTTGTGGATCGGCCAGTCGAGGCCGCGCAGGAAGGTCAGGCGCTCAATCTCCTTGTCGGTCAGCGGATGCTCGCTCAACGACTGCAAATCCCCGCCTACGACCCCGATCCAGCTCGCTTCGCGCTGCTGCATGTCCTGCAACCAGGCATCGACACCCGCGTTCTGGCCCCTCTCCCATGCCTGCTCGGCCTGCGCGGCATAGCGCGTCAACGTGCCCCGAGCCTCATCGGAGAGGAACTGGTTTCGCTGCTCCATGTAGCGGCCCCAGGACCAGCTCAGCCAGATCATCAGCAGACAGAATGCCACCAGCAAACAGGCCAGTTTCCAGAACAGCGAATGCCGGCCCGGCAAATTACATTTCATCGGCTGCGCTCAAGATGTAACCCTTGCCCCAGACCGTGCGCACTTCGCGCTCGGTATAGCCGATCGCCTTGAGCTTGCGGCGGATCTGACTGATGTGCATGTCCAGGCTGCGATCATGGGCGGCATAACCACGTTGTAACACGTGCTGATAAAGGAAGGCTTTGCTCAAGACTTCATCAACGCTGCGGTACAGCGTATCGAGCAATCGGTACTCGCTGCGGGTCAGGCCGGCCGGGCGCTCGCCATAAAAGGCATCGAAATGCTCTTCGTCGAAACGCAGGCTGTCCATCGACGACACAACGGCGACCGGAGCAGGCCGACGGTCGAGGGCCACCCGCCGCAGAATCGCTTCGATGCGCACCCGCAACTCCACCATGCTGAATGGCTTGGGCAGGTAGTCGTCGGCACCGAGTCGAAAGCCGCTGATGCGATCCGCCTCCGCGCCCAGGGCCGACATCAACAACACCGGAGTGGAATGGCTCTGGCGCAGTTGAGTCAACACGGCCAGACCGTCCATGCCCGGCAGCAGAATATCCATCAGCACCACATCGAACGGTTGCTCGCGGGCCATGGTCAGGCCTTCCTGGCCGTTCTTGCACCAGGTCACCTGAAAACCGCTGCGGTCCAGATGCTCGTGAACATAGGCACCGAGAACGAGGTCGTCTTCGATGGACAGGATTCGGGGATGGCTGGCAGCAATGGGAGTCATGACTATCTGCAAATAATTCTCAGTTGAGCGATTATTCAAGATTGCTGCAGCCGGGGCAACCCAAGGTTGGCCCATAACGCCAATCCACCGCACTGGCCGACGAACGACGACATCAATTTTACGAAGATTGCCTGCAAGCAAGTCGCTACACTGCGCACGTGGTGTTTGCCGCACGCAAGTGCAGGTTTATAAATGGCTGGATGCAGGAGAGAGGCGTGCTCAAGAAACTGGGGATTAAAGGCCGCGTGCTGTTGCTGACCCTGTTGCCGACCAGCCTGATGGCGTTGGTGCTGGGCGGTTACTTCATCTGGATGCAACAGTCCGACCTGCAGACCCAATTGATGCAACGCGGTGAGATGATCACCGAGCAACTGGCCCCTCTGGCAGCACCGGCCCTGAGCCATCAGGACAACGAGTTGCTGGAACGCATCGCCACACAAGCCCTGGAACAGTCCGACGTACGCGCCGTCACCCTCCTCGCTCCCGACCGCACGCCACTCGCCCACGCCGGCCCGAGCATGCTCAATCAATCGCCATTGGGTAACGGCACGCAAATGCTGCATCGCAGCGGCAGTGATGCGACTCGCTACCTGATGCCGGTATTCGGCAAACATCGCAACCTGGCCGGAGCGGTCATCCCCGAAGAAACCGAGCGCCTGCTGGGTTGGGTCGAACTGGAACTGTCCCACAGCGGCATGCTGTTGCGCGGTTATCGCAGTCTGTTCGCCAGCCTGCTGATGATCGGTGCCGGGCTCATCGGTGCGGCGTTGCTGGCGCTGCGCATGGGCCGAAGCATCAATCGACCGCTGAGCCAGATCACGCAAGCCGTGACCCAGCTCAAGGAGGGCCATCTGGAAACCCGTCTGCCGCCCCTCGGCAGCCAGGAACTGGATGAATTGGCGTCCGGCATCAACCGCATGGCCGGCACCCTGCAAAACGCCCAGGAAGAATTGCAGCACAGCATCGACCAAGCCACCGAAGACGTGCGCCAGAACCTGGAAACCATTGAAATCCAGAACATCGAACTGGACCTGGCGCGCAAGGAAGCCCTGGAGGCGAGCCGGATCAAGTCCGAATTCCTGGCCAACATGAGCCACGAAATCCGCACGCCGCTCAACGGCATCCTCGGTTTCACTCATCTGTTGCAAAAAAGCGAGCTGACGCCCCGCCAGCTCGACTACCTGGGCACCATCGAAAAGTCCGCCGACAGCCTGCTGGGGATCATCAACGAGATTCTCGACTTCTCGAAAATCGAGGCCGGCAAACTGGTGCTCGACCATATTCCGTTCAACCTGCGCGACCTGCTGCAAGACACCCTGACGATCCTGGCCCCGGCCGCCCACGCCAAACAGCTGGAGCTGGTGAGCCTGGTCTATCGCGACACGCCGCTGTCCCTGGTGGGCGACCCACTGCGCCTCAAGCAGATCCTCACGAACCTGGTGAGCAACGCAATCAAGTTCACCCGCGAAGGCACCATCGTCGCCCGCGCCATGCTCGAAGAAGAACACGAAGACAGCGTGCAACTGCGCATCAGTATTCAGGACACCGGCATCGGCCTGTCGAACCAGGACGTGCGCACCCTGTTCCAGGCGTTCAGTCAGGCGGACAACTCGCTGTCGCGACAACCGGGTGGTACCGGTCTGGGGCTGGTGATTTCCAAGCGTCTGATCGAACAGATGGGCGGCGAGATCGGCGTCGACAGCACGCCGGGCGAAGGCTCGGAGTTCTGGATCAGCCTGAGCCTGCCAAAAACCCGTGACGACGTTGAAGACTTGCCGGGCGCGCCGCTGTTCGGACGTCGGGTGGCGGTGCTGGAAAACCACGAACTGGCGCGTCAGGCGTTGCAACATCAACTGGAAGATTGCGGTCTTTCCGTCACCCCGTTCAGTACGCTGGAAAGCCTGACCAACGGCGTCACCAGCGCTCACCAGACCGAACAATCCATCGACCTGGCGGTGCTGGGGATCACCAGCAACGACATGCCGCCGGAACGCCTCAACCAGCACATCTGGGATCTCGAACACCTGGGCTGCAAAGTGTTGGTGCTGTGCCCGACCACGGAACAAACGCTGTTCCATCTCTCGGTGCCCAACCCCCACAGTCAACTCCAGGCCAAACCGGCGTGCACCCGCAAACTGCGCCGTTCGTTGTCCGATCTGGTCAACCCGCGCACCTTGCGCAGCGAGCCGAGCGAACCGCTATCCAGTCGCGCACCGAAAGTGCTGTGTGTCGACGACAACCCGGCCAATCTGCTGCTGGTGCAAACCTTGCTCGAAGACATGGGCGCCAAGGTGCTGGCCGTCGATAGTGGTTACGCCGCCATCAAAGCGGTGCAGAACGAAACCTTCGATCTGGTGCTGATGGACGTGCAGATGCCCGGTATGGATGGACGCCAGAGCACCGAGGCGATCCGTCAGTGGGAAAGCGAACGGCATTGCACGCCGTTGCCCATCGTCGCCCTCACCGCGCACGCCATGGCCAACGAAAAACGCGCACTGCTGCAAAGCGGCATGGACGACTACCTGACCAAACCGATCAGCGAGCGGCAACTGGCGCAGGTTGTCCTGAAATGGAGCGGTCTGGCACTGCGCAACCACAGCCCTGAGCGCTCCAACGATGGACACGCCGGCGGTCATGACCTGTTGGTACTCGACCATGAAGAAGGCTTGCGCCTGGCGGCCGGCAAGGCTGATCTGGCGGCGGATATGCTGGCGATGCTGCTGGCCTCCCTGGAAGCCGACCGCGAAGCCATTCGTCTGGCCCAGCAAAGCAATGATCACAACGCCCTGATCGAGCGGGTCCATCGCCTGCACGGCGCGACCCGCTACTGTGGCGTTCCGCAATTGCGTGCCGCCTGCCAACGCAGCGAAACCCTGCTCAAGCAGCAAGACCCGAAGGCCAACATGGCGCTCGATGAACTCGACCGGGCGATCAATCGTCTGGCCACCCAGGCGCGCATGAATGCTTGATGCAACGCAAGGACGTTGTTTCAACATCGGCATAAGCTCACCGCAAACTCTGCAGGAGCTGGCTTGCCAGCGAATCGGTCTCAAGAACCACGAAACACTTGAGGTCCCCTTCGCCGGCAAACCGGCTCCTGCTGGAATGGGACAAAGGGGAAATCATGCGTACGATTCTATTCAGCAGCCAGACCTACGATCGCGACAGTTTTCTGGGTGCCGAACCTGCGAGCGGCATCGAACTGTATTTCCAGCCGGCACGGCTGAGCCTTGATACCGCGGCACTGGCCCAGGGTTACGAGGTGGTCTGCGCATTCATCAATGATGACCTGAGCGCACCGGTGCTCGAATGCCTGGCGGCAGGCGGCACTCGCCTGATCGCTCTGCGTTCGGCGGGTTACAACCATGTCGACTTGCCCACGGCAAAACGCCTGGGGTTGGACATCGTGCGCGTTCCAGCCTATTCGCCCCATGCCGTCGCTGAACATGCGGTGGCGCTGATCCTCGCCCTCAACCGATGCCTGCACCGCGCCTACAACCGCACCCGCGAGGGGGACTTCAGGCTTCAGGGGCTGACCGGTTTCGATCTGGTCGGCAAGACTGTCGGCGTGGTCGGCACCGGGCAGATCGGCGCGACCTTCGCAAAAATCATGAACGGTTTCGGCTGCCAACTGCTGGCTTATGACCCTTACCCCAACCCGCAGGTCGAAGCCCTCGGCGCCCGCTACCTGAGCCTGCCGCAACTGTTGGCCGAATCGCAGATCATCAGCCTGCACTGCCCGCTCAACGAACAGAGCAAGCACTTGATCAATCACGAGTCGCTGGCGCACATGCAGCCCGGCGCAATGCTGATCAACACCGGACGCGGCGGTCTGGTCGATACGCCGGCGTTGATCGATGCGCTTAAGGATGGTCGCCTGGGGTATCTGGGGCTGGATGTGTACGAAGAGGAAGCGCAAATTTTCTTCGAAGACCGTTCCGACCTGCCCTTGCAGGACGACGTGCTGGCGCGCCTGCTGACCTTTCCTAACGTGATCGTCACCGCGCATCAGGCCTTCCTGACTCGCGAAGCCCTGGACGCGATTGCCGCCACCACCTTGCAGAACATCACAGCCTGGGCGGCGGGCTCGGCGCAAAACCAGGTCGAGGGTGACTGAAACGGATCGAAGGTCACCCGCCTGCAATATGTCGCGTGCAAGCCCGTGCTAGCATATCGCGCATATTTGGAGGACCCATGGTCGAACACGATTTCCGCTACACGCTGATGAACCCGCAACACACCCTCACTGAATGCCGCGCCCTGGTGCCGGGGCGTTATCAAGTCACCGGCAACGGTGGTTCGATTCGCAACAATGACGTGCTGGTCGTGACGCTCAAAGGTGCCAAGGACTTGTCCATGCGCCTGACCGTCGAAACGGTTCGCCACCTGATCAATCCGCCGGGCCAATGGGTCGCGGTTGCCAGTGGCCCGGTGTTCGGCGAACTGGCGATCCACACCTGGCAGGTCAACTGTGACAGCTGCGCCAAAGAGCTGAGCTTCGAGTTTGCGGTCGACGCCAAACTGGGCAACAAGGCCGAAAAGCCTGCCGCCACCGCGCGGATTGCCGAGTTGGGCTGGACCACTGTCGGCGAGAAACACCTGTGCCCGAAATGCCAGGAGCCTGCGTGATGAATCGCCTTGCTCTGACCGGGATGGTCGGTGCCAGCCTGATGGGCTGCGCCGCCGATCCGGTGCCATTGCAGCAAAACCGCAGCTACATTCTGGAATGGATCGGCGAGCGGCCGTTGATGGATTACAGCCACCTGACCATCACCCTCGGTGAAGACGGCCGGGCTTACGGCAACGGCGGCTGCAACCACTGGTTCGCGCCCTACACCCTCGAAGGTCACAAGCTGAGCTTCGGCAAAATCGGCAGCACCCGCAAACTCTGTGCGCCAGCGCTGATGGAGCAGGAAAAACGCTTCCTGCAAGCGTTGGAAAATGTACAGCGCTGGGACGTTTCGCCGATCGACCAGATGCGCTTCTGGCCGGCCGAAGGCAAGCCGTTGCGTTGGTGGCTCGAAGAGGGTTGATCCCTTCGCAACCATCGAAATCTGTAGGAGCCGGCTTGCCGGCGATAGCATTGTTTCAGGCGACATCAATGTTGACCGATCTGGCGCTATCGCCAGCAAGCCGGCTCCTACAAGGTCTCTCTGATCAATTCTTCGCCTGCAACGCCTCAAGCTTCGCCGCCACCCCTGCCGCCGTCTGCTCACCCATCAATTGCTCGCGCACCTTGCCTTTGTTATCGATGATGTACGTCACCGGCAATGCCTCACTGCGTGGTAGCTCGAACAACTCCGAAGGGTCCTGCGCCAGCACGGTGAACTTGATCCCAAGCTTCTCGCTGGCGCTTTTGAGTTCTTCACCCTGCACGTTGTCGAAGTTGACCCCGAACACACCGATCTTCTTGTCCTTGAGCTGCTCGGCCAAGGCATTCAGCTCCGGTATCTCTGTTCTGCAAGGCCCGCACCATTCGGCCCAGAAGTTAAGCACCAGCCATTGGTTGTCCAGGCGCTCGCTGGCGATTTTCTGACCGTTCTGGTCGATGCCATAGTCGTTACCGCAGCCCCCCAGCATCAACGTCCCGATGATCGCCAATGCCGCTGCCAGTCGCCTTGTCATGTCGTGTTCCTTGTCAAAAATTGAATGCGCCTGCGACCCATCGCCTCTCAAGGTTCTGGATTGCGCGCTGCACAGTTAGAATAGCCGCCACCTTACGCAAGATGCGACCCGCTCATGACCGATCTGACGCTTTATCACAATCCGCGCTGCTCGAAATCCCGCGGTGCGCTCGAACTGCTTGAAGCCCGCGGCCTGACGCCAACGGTGGTCCGTTACCTGGAAACGCCGCTGGACGCCGCGCAAATCCAGCGCCTGCTGGGCAAAATCGGCATCAGCGCCCGGCAATTGCTGCGCACTGGCGAAGACGAATACAAGACCCTCAACCTGGCCGACAGCAGCCTGAGCGAGGCGCAGCTGATCGCCGCCATCGCCGCCCACCCGAAATTGATGGAGCGACCGATTCTCGAAGCCGGCGACAAAGCCGTCATCGGCCGGCCGCCGGAGCAGATCCTGGAACTGTTGCCATGAGCGCGCCCTACATTCTGGTCCTGTATTACAGCCGCAGCGGCTCGACCAATGAGATGGCCCGGCAAATTGCTCGCGGCGTCGAGCAGGCAGGCCTTGAAGCGCGCTTGCGCACCGTGCCGGCGATTTCCACCGAATGCGAAGCTGTGTCGCCAGAGATTCCGGATGAAGGCGCGCTGTATGCCAGCCTCGACGACCTGAAGAATTGCGCCGGACTGGCCCTCGGCAGCCCTACCCGCTTCGGCAACATGGCGGCGCCGCTCAAGTACTTCCTCGACGGCACCAGCAACCTGTGGCTGACCGGCGCGCTGGTGGGTAAACCGGCCGGTGTGTTCACCTCCACCGCCAGCCTGCACGGCGGCCAGGAAACCACCCTGCTGTCGATGATGCTGCCGTTGCTGCACCACGGCATGCTGATCACCGGCCTGCCGTACAGCGAGTCGGCCCTGCTGGAAACCCAGGGCGGCGGCACGCCGTATGGTGCCAGCCATCACGCCGGCGCCGATGGCAAAAGCGGTCTGGATAGCCATGAAATTGCGCTGTGCCGCGCGTTGGGCATGCGCCTGGCGAAGACTGCACAGAAACTGGAGGGCTGACGGTGGCCAGGAAACCGAAGATTTTGCCCGCCATCGAATGGCTTGAACCCCGGGTTCGGGCCATGCGCGTTATCAGCCTGCTGTGCTTTTTCGGCCTGGTCGGCCTGCTGTGTGTTTACTACCTGGCAATCGCCGATCTGCACGGCGCACGTCCCTGGGTAATTCTGCTGATCGAACTGGTGCCGTTGCTGCTGTTGGCGCCGGGGATGATCGTCGGCAGTCCTCGCGGGCATTCATGGATGTGTTTTGTGGTGAACCTGTATTTCATCAAGGGCGCATTGGCCGCCTATGACCCGAACCGACAGATTTTCGGTTTGCTGGAGATGGGCGCGAGCCTGGCGGTGTTCTGCTCGGCGCTGTTGTATGTGCGCTGGCGGTATCAGTTGAACCGCAAGCTGGCTGGCGAGGGCACCCCCTCCGCCGCCTGATCTGATGCCATCGCTGGCAAGCCAGCTCTTGCGGTGAACCTGTAGGAGCTGGCTTGCCAGCGATGGGGGCGACTCGGTCTCAATGATTGACGGTATACGCCAGCATCATCGAAATCTGGCTCATCGGCCGCCCACCACTCTCTTCATGCCACTGATTGAACACGTCCTGCACCAACGCGAGGTCGCGCAAGCTGGTCGGCACCTTGTCGACGATCTTCTGCGCATTCAATGCCGCCACCACGTCGTAGCTCGGCACAAAGGTGTCCTTGCCAACCATGCGCAAGAAGCGTGGCGCCGACAAACCGCCCAACTGATGACCGCGTTTTTTCAGAAAGGTCCAGAGCCCGACGATATCGGTCACGCGCCAATCGGCAATCATCGCGCCGAAGCTGCCCTTCTCATGGGCCACGTCCAGCACGAACTGCGCATTGCGCGGTACGCTTTTGAGCTTGCCCAAATGGCGGATGATCCGCGCGTCCTGCATCAGCCGCTCAAGATGCTCGGCGCTCATCAGCACGACTTTTTCCGGGTCGAACTTGAAGAACACTTCTTCGAAGGCCGGCCATTTTGCATCCACCAGGCTGTGCTTGAGGCCGGCGCGGAACACGCGCAATGCCATGGTCGAGAGGTAGCGATCATCGCTGATCTTGCGCAGTTGCGCCGGAGTCTTGGGAACGGGCAGATGGGCTTCCAGTTCAGCCGCCGAACCGAAGCGGTTCAGGCAGTACTCATTGAGCCACTTGTAATCGCGCATGCCCTCTCCTGAGGATTGAAAAATGAACTGCCCACAGTGATCGCAGTTAAAGGTTGACCACGTTGACGAACCGCGAAGCCGCGCTTTCGTCGATCTTGAGGCTGGTGAAGTCAAACAGGTTGCGGTCAGCCAGTTGCGACGGAATCACGTTCTGCAGGCTGCGGAAAATACTCTCGGTGCGGCCCGGAGTCTTGCGCTCCCAGTCCAGCAGCATGTCCTTGACCACCTGGCGTTGCAGGTTTTCCTGGGAACCACAAAGGTTGCACGGGATGATCGGGAATTGCTTGAGGTCCGAGTAAGCCTGGATGTCTTTCTCGTTGCAGTAGGCCAGCGGACGGATCACCACGTTGCGCCCGTCATCGGCGCGCAGTTTTGGCGGCATGGCCTTGAGCGAACCGTTGAAGAACATGTTCAGGAAGAACGTCTCGACAATGTCGTCGCGGTGATGACCGAGGGCCATTTTGGTCGCGCCGATTTCGTCGGCAAAGGTGTAGAGCGTGCCACGACGCAGGCGCGAACACAGCGAGCACGTGGTCTTGCCTTCCGGAATCAGTTCCTTGACCACCGAGTACGTGTCTTTCTCGACGATGTGGTACTCGATGCCCAGCGCCTTCAGGTAGGCCGGCAGCACGTGTTCCGGGAAACCCGGCTGTTTCTGGTCCATGTTCACGGCCACGATCTCGAACTTGATCGGCGCGACCTTCTGCAAGTGCATCAGCACATCAAGCATGGTGTAGCTGTCTTTGCCACCGGACAGGCAGACCATGACCTTGTCGCCGTCTTCAATCATGTTGAAATCGGCAACCGCCTCACCGGCCTGACGGCGAAGACGCTTTTGCAGTTTGTTCTGGTTGACCGTAAGAGTGCCCATGACGCGAAATCCGTGAGGTGTGACGAAAGGCCGGCATTTTACGCAAAAAACACCACTGGGGCGAAGCGTTCCCGGCACTCCGTGGCGAGGGAGCTTGCTCCCGAAGCGACCCCGAAATCATCCAACGCATTGATCCAGACACTGCGCGGCGTTTTTTGCGGCTGCTGCACAGCCGAGCGGGAGCAAGCTCCCTCGCCACCGGTGTCATACAGCACAGACCCCGCGGCGATTAACAACCGGGTTTACAGCGCAATTTGCTCTAAAGCCCTGCTTCCCAGGGGGAAACTCCTTCCTATACTGCGACATAAGGTCACATACATTTCCAGACCTACACCTTACTTGGCCTATTTGGCCTGTAGGCGCTCCGCTGGGGGGCGATGTTAAAAACAAGAGGAGTGACTGGCATGATCCATCACGTAGTGGGGCTCTTCACCCACCCTGACCAAGAATGGAAAGAAATCCGTGGCGACCAGGAGGAAAGCATCAGCCACATGTACCTGACCCATACCCTGATTCTGGCGGCGATTCCCGCCGTGTCGGCGTTTATCGGCACCACGCAGGTCGGCTGGGTCATCGGCAATCGGCCTCCGGTGATGCTGACCGTAGAGAGCGCGATCTGGATGACGGTCATGTCGTACCTGGCGATGCTGGGCGGTGTGGCAGTGATGGGCGCGTTCATCCACTGGATGGCCCGCACCTATGACGCCAACCCGAGCCTTGCACGCTGCGTTGCTTTTGCGACTTATACCGCGACACCGTTGTTCATCGGTGGTCTCGCCGCCCTCTACCCGCACTTGTGGCTGGGGATGATCATCGGCACCGCGGCCATCTGTTACACGGTATACCTGCTGTATGTGGGGCTACCGACCTTCATGAACATTCCATCTGACGAGGGTTTTCTGTTTTCCAGTTCAGTGCTTGCCGTAGGCCTGGTGGTGCTGGTGGCCATCATGGCATTTACCGTTATTGTCTGGGGACTCGGCGTGGGGCCGATCTACACTAGTTAACGTGTCACCTAAAAATCAGATATGCCAACACTCAGGCCGCCGCAAGGCGGCCTTTTAAAGGGGCCGCAAAAAACAGCGTTGGCGACCATTCGGCGCCTTGGCGATTCGCAAGGCCAAAGCGTTGCGGCATACTCGACGGCTCTGGAGATCCATCAAGCATGCCCGAGCAACTCAATACCCGCGTCGAAGACTGTTTCCAACAAGCCGAATCCTTTTTCAAACGACCTTTCAAACGCCCTGTGGTGAGTCTCAAGCTGCGCGGGCAAAAAGCCGGTGTCGCGCACTTGCACGAGAACCTGCTGCGCTTCAATCCACAGCTGTACCGGGAAAACGCCGAAGACTTCCTCAAGCAGACCGTGGCCCATGAAGTGGCGCACCTGATCGCCCATCAACTGTTCGGTGACCGCATCCAGCCCCACGGCGAGGAGTGGCAACTGATCATGCGCGGCGTTTACGAACTGCCACCCAACCGCTGCCACACCTACGATGTGAAGCGCCGCAGCGTGACCCGCTACATCTATAAATGCCCGTGCCCCGACAGTGATTTTCCGTTTTCAGCGCAGCGTCATGGTCTGGTGCGCCAGGGTCGGCGGTATTTGTGCCGGCGGTGTCAGCAAACCCTGGTGTTCAGTGGGGAAAGGCGGATCGAGTAGTCAGATTTCGGTGACTATACTGGCCTCATCGCCAGCAGGCTGGCTCCCACAGGGGATTATCGGTGCACCATAGAACCATTGTGGGAGGGGTGAGTAGTTGGTTTTTTGTGACTGCACTAGCCCCATCGCCAGCAGGCTGGCTCCCACAGGGGATTATCGGTTCACCATAGAACCATTGTGGGAGCCAGCCTGCTGGCGATGGCGGTTTATCAGACACTAAAGAATCACTTTGGCCCGCCGCAATGCCTCTATCCGCTCAGCACTGAGTCCCAACTCCCCCAACACCTGATCGGTATGCTGACCGAGCGCCGCGCCAACATGCTTCGGCTCAGGCAACCCCGCTGAAAACTTCAACGGACACGCCATCTGCGCCTGGCTCGAGCCATCCCCCCGAGGTACTTGTGTCACCAACTGCCGAGCCTCAAGTTGCGGATGACGCAGCGCTTCGCCCAACTTCAATACGGGCTCGACACACGCATCCAGCTCGGCAAACAGCGCACACAGGTCGGCAAAATCGTGTTTCTCGAACTCGAGTTTCAGCGCGTCCTTGAGCGTCTTCCGCTGCGACGGTTGAGGTGACAATCCGAGATGAGCCAACGCCTCCAGCCCCAGCGCCGTACACAACTGTTTCATGAACGGCGGTTCCAGACTGCCCACCGACAACCACCGCCCATCCCGCGAGCGGTAATAGTCATAGAAACTGCCGCCATTGAGCACCTGGTCTTCCGGCCCCGGCTCTACACCGCAGGCCAGGTACCCGGCAGCAGCCATGGCATTCAGGCTGAATGCGCAATCGGTCATGCTCACATCCAGCTGCTGGCCTTGCCCGGTTTGCTGCCGGGCAATCACCGCCGCCAGCAGGCCTATCACCCCGTGCAGCGAGCCACCGGCGATATCCGCTACCTGCATGCCCAAGGGCAGCGGGCCACTGTCGGCGCGGCCGGTGTAGCTCGCCAGACCGGCCAACGCCAGGTAGTTGATGTCATGCCCGGCGCGGTCCTTGTAGGGACCGGTCTGGCCGTAACCGGTGATCGACACATAGATCAGTTTCGGGTTGATCGCCTTCAACGCTTCATACCCCAGCCCCAGACGTTCCATGACACCCGGACGGAATTGCTCCAGCACAATGTCGTAGTCCTGCAACAGGTGCTTGATCAGCTCCAGCGCTTCAGGTTGCTTGAGGTCCAGCGCGAGGCTGCGCTTGTTGCGGTTGAGGTAGGCATGGCTGGCCGACACGCCCTGATCGTGTGGCGGCAACACGCGCAGCAAATCCATGCGGGTCGGGGACTCGATACGCAACACTTCAGCGCCCATGTCTGCCAGCAACAGTGAGGCGAACGGCCCCGGCAGCAATGTCGAGAAATCCAGAATCCTGAGTGATGCCAACGGACCGAGCATGTGCGTTCTCCCTTAACAATGCGCTCAGACTAGGCAGCCGATGGCATTGCAGCAATCACCGTATGCGTCAGTTGTGCTGACCGTTGCGCTCAAACGCCGGGCATGAAAAAACCCGCCGAAGCGGGTTTTTCATATCGACAAGGCTTACTTGGCGCTAGTCGGGGTTGCCGTTTCGACATGGCCCAGAACATCGTCTTTAGGCTCGTCGGCAATGCCGCGACCGCCAGAAGCCAGCTCGGCTTGCAGCACGTCGGTGTCCAGTTCCTTGACCCACTTGGCCACAACGATCGTTGCAACAGCGTTGCCGATCAGGTTGGTCAGGGCACGGGCTTCAGACATGAAGCGGTCGATGCCGAGGATCAGCGCCAGGCCGGCAACCGGCAGGTGGCCCACGGCGGACAGGGTGGCAGCCAGCACGATGAAACCGCTACCGGTCACGCCCGCAGCGCCTTTGGACGACAGCAGCAACACCACCAGCAAGGTGATCTGGTGCGTGATGTCCATTTGGGTGTCGGTGGCCTGGGCAATGAACACCGCTGCCATGGTCAGGTAGATCGCCGTGCCGTCGAGGTTGAACGAGTAACCCGTCGGGATCACCAGACCCACGACGGATTTCTGCGCACCCAGACGCTCCATCTTGATCAGCATGCGTGGCAGCACCGACTCCGAAGAGGAAGTACCCAGCACGATCAGCAGCTCTTCACGGATGTAGCGAATCATCTTCAGCACGCTGAAGCCGTGCAGGCGGGCGATGGAACCCAGCACGATCAGGATGAACAGCACGCAAGTGATGTAGAAGCAGGCCATCAACTGACCCAGTTGCACCAGCGAACCGACACCGTAGGCACCGATGGTGAAGGCCATGGCACCGAAGGCACCGATAGGCGCGAGCTTCATGATCATGTTGATGATGTTGAACATCACGTGCGCGAAGCGATCGATGAAGTCCAGCAGCGGCCGGCCGTAGGCACCCAGGCGATGCAGGGCGAAACCGAAGATCACCGAGAACATCAGCACTTGCAGGATGTCACCGGTGGCGAAGGCGCCAACAATGGTGGTCGGGATCACGTTCAGAAGGAAGCCGACGACGCTTTGGTCAGCGCCGGCCGCCACATAAGCGGCAACTTTGGAGGCATCGAGGGTGGTGACGTCAATGTGCATGCCATTGCCTGGTTGCACGATGTTGACGACGATCAGGCCAACTAGCAGGGCGATGGTCGAAACGATCTCGAAATAGAGCAACGCATAGCCACCGGTCTTGCCAACCGCTTTCATGTCCTGCATGCCCGCGATACCGCTGACGACGGTACAGAAGATGATCGGGGCGATGATCATTTTGATCAGCTTGATGAACCCGTCACCCAGCGGCTTAACGGCCACACCGAGCTGTGGGTAGAAGTGACCGAGCGCGATACCGATGACAATTGCAACAATCACCTGGAAATACAGGGATTTGTACAGTGGCTGACGAGTCGTCATTGCAAAGTTCCTCAAGAGTGTCAGTGACAACATCCATCTGTTGTCCGCGACATCTGAATTGCGAACCCTCCTGCACTGGAGGGATTTGTTTTTCGAGCTGCACGGCGGCAGACATCTGCTCGTTGTATCGCAAGGCCCGTGCCACCTTGCATAAATCGGCTGCAAGCCTGCTGCCATCAAGGGCTACAGGATTTCTGGAGTTGCGCGCCAGTCGCTGGCGCATGGCGGAATTCCGCCCTTGCATCAAAAACCGCCCTGCCACTTGGCGGAAATCCGCCTTGTTCTTCGCAACACCGCGCAGCTACCATCGGTCGTTCAACAGACGGATCTGCTCGCTATGCGTGAACGCACCATCGCCAGTCATTTCGCCAGCGCCGTACTTGGTGGTGCGCGCCGACGTGGCTACGACTATTCGAGTCTGCTGCAGCAATTGGGGATCAGCAGCGAGCTGCTCGACGAGCCCCGCGCACGCATCGCGCCGGAGCAATTCACCCAATTGATCCAGGCACTTTGGCTGGCGCTGGACGATGAATACCTGGGTTTCGGGCAAGCGCCGAGCAAACCGGGCAGTTTCGCGATGATGTGTCATGCCGTGATCCACTGTCGCAATCTGGAGAAGGCGCTCAATCGAGGCTTATTATTTTATAGCCTATTCCCCGGGGCACCGCGCCTGAGCCTGACCCACGAGGACGAATGGGTCCGACTGAGCCTGGACGACGGGGCATTGTGGGATCCGGATCATTTCCTGACCGAGAGCCTGCTGGTGATCTGGCATCGCTTCGGCAGCTGGCTGATCGGCCAGCGCATCCGCCTGGAGCAGGCCACGTTCAGCTATCCGAGGCCGGAGCACGGCGCCGAGTACGATTTGCTGTTCTCCTGCCCGCTGACCTTTTGCGCAGAAAAGAGCACCACCGCCCAGAGCAGCCTGTTGTTCCACAGTCGCTACCTGAACATGCCGCTGTTGCAAGACGAGCGCACGCTCAAGCATTTCCTCGAACGCTCACCCGCCAATCTGTTATCGCGCCCGGACGACGGCGACAGCCTGAGCAGCCGTTTGCGCCGTTTGCTCAGCCGTGACAGCTCGCGCTGGCCGGACCTGGAAACGGTGGCCGCGCAACTGCACATCAGCCCGCAGACCTTGCGCCGGCATTTGCGTGAGGAGGGTTCGAGTTTTCAGGAATTGAAGGATCAGTTGCGCCGGGACATCGCGATTTATCACCTGAGCCGCGCCGACCTGTCGTTGCAACAGATCGCCGAGCAATTGGGGTTTTCCGAGCCTTCGGCGTTTCACCGGGCGTTCAAGAAATGGACCGGGCTGACACCCGGTGCGTATCGCGACCAGGAGAATTGACGGCGCCAGTAACGCCAACAACTAAACCGCCTGAAAATGAATCCTGAACGCCGCCCCGCCCATGGGTGAGTCCCCCAGCGTCAGTTTGGCGTTGTAGCTTTCGATGATGTCCTTGACCACCGCCAGGCCGATGCCCTGCCCCGGATGTTGACGATCCAGACGCTCGCCGCGCTGGAGGATTCGTGCACGCTGGTCCGCGGGCACGCCAGGACCATCGTCTTCGACGCACAACTCGATGCCACGGGGAATTTCGCGCACGCTGATCCGGATCTCGCCGAGGCATAGCCGATACGCGTTTTCCAGCAGATTACCCATCATCTCCAGCAACGCGCCCTGCTCGATCGGCACATGACAATCGTCCGGCAGATCGAAAGCAACCCGCACACGCTTGTCGCGGTAAACCTTGTCCAGTGTGTCGCACAGGCTTTGCAACACCGGCCGCAGACGTACCTGATGCCGCACCAGACCGCTTTTACGCAGACTCGCGCGTTGCAGTTGATAGCTGATCTGCTGGCTCATGCGTTCGATCTGGGTTTGCAGCACCCAGGCCTGCTCACGATTTTCAGGGCGTTGCACCATGTCCTCGCTGACACCTTGCAGCACTGCCAAAGGGGTTTTCAGGCTGTGGGCCAGGTCATCAAGGGAATCACGGTAGCGACTGCGCTGCTCGCGCTCGCTGTGCAGCAAGCGGTTCAGGGAGCCGGTCAGGCGCAGCAGTTCCCGGGGATGCTCCTCGCTGAGGCTCTCGCGGGTGCCGCCCTCGATCTGGTCCAGCTCCTGACTCAAGCGGCTCAACGCCTTCAAGCCCCAGGTCAGACCGCCCCACAGCAAGGCCAGTAACACCAGCAACGCCGCGCCGAAGCCCAGGTAGAGATTCTCCCGCAGACCTTCAAGGGTGGTTTCGTATTCACGCACCGGTTGCAACGCCACGATGCTGAATGCCGCACTTTTACCGCCAATCAGTTTGATCTCGACGTCATAGACGAAGAACTCCTGGCCATTGGCTTCGCTGATCCGCGCGAACTCGTTACCACGCCCGTCATAACGCGGCTTGTAGTTGATGTGCTCTTCCTGCGTGGCCCTGGAACGCCAGACCAGATGCCCATCGCGGTCATAGATGTAGCCGAGCAGGCGGCTGTCGGTGAGGTTGTAACGCTCGTCGGGCAATTGCGCCGGCATCATCAGGCTGTTGTTCTCCACCCGGGCGGCGGAAATTAACGTGGTGACGTCCGACGCCAGGCGCTGCTCGATGGAATCCTGCAAGGCCAGGCTGAACGCGCCCTGCATCGCCGGCAACAACGCCAGCATGAACAACACCGCCAGAATCGTGGCGGCGAGCATCAAGCGAATGCGAAGCGAGCGGATCAAGTGCAGCGCTCATTGAACAGGTAGCCGAGGCCGCGCACGGTCTCGATCGGTTTGAAGCCTCCCGGACCTTCCAGTTTTCGACGCAGACGACCGACCAGCACTTCGATCACGTTCGGATCACGCTCGCCGTCGTCCGGGTACAGTTGCTCCATCAAGCGGTCCTTGGGTACCACTTGCTGGTGATGGCGCATCAGGTATTCGAGGATGCGGTACTCATACGCCGTTAGTGCCAGCGGTTGCTCATCGAGAGAGGCCTGCTTGCGATTGAGGTCGAGCAACAATGGACCAGCGACGATGGTCGACTGGGTGAACCCGCTGGAACGACGCAGCAAGGCATTGAGCCTGGCGTCGAGTTCTTCGAACTGGAACGGTTTGACCACGTAATCGTCGGCCCCGGCGGCCAGGCCTTCAACTTTGTCCTGCCAGTTGCCGCGGGCGGTGAGGATCAGGATCGGAAAGCTCTTGCCGGTCGACCGCAACTGACGGATCAGGTCGAGCCCGCTCATCCCCGGCAGGCCGAGGTCGATCACCGCCAGATCAAAATTGAACTGCGCGGTTTGATACAGCGCCTCCTCGGCATTGGCTACGGACTCGACCACGTGGCTGCTCTCCGTCAGGCGGGTTTGCAGGTGATGGCGCAACAGCGCTTCATCTTCGACGACCAGCAGTTTCATAACGCTCTCCCGGGCAAATCAACATCTCCAGACAACCCTCTGTGGGCGCTAGCAGCGCTAGCCCCACAGGGTACTCAGGCGAACCGCTTCAGAAAGCGTAGTTGGCAGACAGATAGGTCTGGGCACTGCTGGTCAAGTCCAGCGATCCCTGTTTGCTGCCGCCGCGCTCGCTCATTTCGGTACTCGCATTGCTGCGCAGGTAACGGTAACCCAGTTCAACCGAGGTGTTTTGCGAAACCTGTTGCAAGACCCCTACCTGCCCGCCGATGGCGTAGCCGATGTCGCTGTCGCGGCTGTAACCGGACGACTCCTGGGTCAATTTGGTCAGGCCGGCCGTGGCACCACCGAACAGCTTGGTGCTGCCGCCCACCGGATAGAACAGATCGTAGCTGCCCAACAGATTTTCCTGGCGCAGTTTAATGCCGTTGTGCGAGCCCGATACATTGTCGTACGTGGCGTAGTAACGGCCCTGACTGTTTTGCTGACCCAGACGCACACCCCAGGTGGCGTCCTTATTGATGACACCGCCGGTGTTCGGGTGGTCGAGGTTATCGTTCAGGGCGTGAGATTTTTTGACCTTGTCGCTGGTCTGCCCAAGCGTCAGGCTGGCGAAGTTGTCGTTGGAGGCGAAAGCCGTCGTGCTTGCGCCGAGAACAGTGAATGCCAACAGCAGTTTTTTGAATCCGGTCATGGTGAAGTTCCTTATGTGCCGTATGGGTTTTGGGTACGAGGCAAGGTTACGTAACCGGCCCTGAACTCCCCCTGAACGCACTCTGAACCTCGGCTGAACCGCCTCACATTGGATAAGGCCCCCCCGAAAGTCCCGAGGGGGCGAGCCTGCTCGCGAAAGCGACACCGCCGATCTCAACCTTTGCACTACCCAGCCCCAAGGCAACCCGGCAAAATGCCCGACATGAACTTTGCCCCCGCCCTGCCCGCCTGCTGCACCCCGCTCGATGACCATTGGCCGCTGCCGTTCGTGCTGCCCGACACGGTCCTGTTGAGTACCCAATTCGACAGTTCACAACTGGCTCTGGATGATTTCCACCGCAGCGCCATCGAAGCCCCGGCGTCGATCCAACGCTCGGTGGCCAAACGGCAGGCGGAGTTTCTCGCCGGACGGGTGTGCGCCCGGGCCGCGCTGCAGCGCCTGGAAGGCCTGAGTTTCATTCCAGCCATTGGCGAAGACCGGGCCCCGATCTGGCCCGGCCATATCGCCGGTTCGATCACCCACAGCGCCGGTCGTGCCGCCGCCATCGTCGCGAACAAACGTCATTGGCGCGGTTTAGGTATGGACCTGGAAAACCTGCTCAACGCCGAACGGGCCGAACGCCTGGCCGGGGAAATCCTCATCCCGGCGGAGCTACAGCGGATGGCGGCCGGTCCCCGGGATCAAATGGCGTTGTGGGTGACACTGACCTTCTCGGTCAAGGAAAGCCTGTTCAAGGCGCTCTATCCGATCGTTCAGCAGCGCTTTTATTTCGAGCATGCCGAAGTGCTGGAATGGACTGAGGATGGCCACATCAGGCTGCGATTGCTTGCAGACTTGTCCAGCGAATGGCGCAACGGCACCGAGCTGGATGCGCAGTTTGCGGTCAAGGATGGGCAGTTGTTGAGTCTGGTCAGTATCCAGGCCTGAGGTTTTCGCTGTTTGTTGGGACCTCATCGCGAGCAGGCTCGCTCCTACCAGGACAGGCGGGCAAAATCCCCTGTGCTCGCGATGGCGGCAGAACCTTCACCACGAGACTCAGCGTTTCTCTTGATTCCTCGGCCAGCTCAAACTGAAACACGCCCCCCCCAGGCTTTTGCTCTTGCCGATCAGCGCACGTCCGTCGTGCCAATGGATGATCCTTCGCACAATCGACAACCCCAAGCCATGCCCGCCCGACGCGCGAGTGCGGCTGTCATCAAGGCGCAGAAACGGGGTGAAGATTTTCTCCCACGCCAACTCCGGTACACCCGGCCCGTCATCCTCGATGTCCACGCGACAACGCTGCTGGCCCACCTGATAACTGATGGTCACCCGGGAGTGCGCGTGGCGCATGGCATTGGTGACCAGGTTCTGGATCGCCCGGTGCAAGTAGCGCGGTTCGGCTTCGACCCAGGCGTCATCACAGTCGGCGGCCGACAGGCATAAACCCCGTTGCACCGTGACATCGACTCGCAAGGGCGCCAGCTCTTCGATGACTTGATTGACCAGGGCATCCAGGTCGATGCGCTGGAAGTTCAATGCCGGCGACCCCTGCTCCAGCCGCGCGTAGGTCAGCATCTCGTCCACCAGACGATCGAGGTCCTCGATGTCGTGATCCATGCCCTCGCAATATTTTTCCAGAGCTTGTGGCGTAGTGGCCGTGCCAATCATTTCCAGGCCGAACCGCAGGCGCGCCACCGGTGTACGCAACTCGTGGGACACCGCGCGTACCAGCTCACGCTGGATTGCCAGCAACTGCTGCAAGTGCTCGGCCATGGCGTTGAACGCCGAAGCCAGGCGCCCCACCGAGTCGGCACCGCGTGCCGGCACACGGGTTTCCAGGCTGCCCTGGGCGATGCGCGTGGCGGCGGATTCCAGTCCCCGCAAGCGCCGCTCCAGTTGCCGCACCAGCAGGTAAACGATCAAGCCGATCAGCGTCAGCCCGAGGACGGCAATCAGCACCAGCCACTCCGGCGGATAAGGATTCATCTGATACAGCGGGCCGATTTCCAGCACCCATGGCGTGCCAACCATGCCGGCAAACACGCGGATCGAATCGCCGCCCTTGCCCAGCGCCATCACGGTGTCACCCTCGGACACACGACGGCGCTGGTCTTCGTCCATGTCCGCCTCGTCGACCGTGACCAGCCGCAGGTCGAAACCGAAGCCCTTTTCCTCTTTTAATTTCGCCAGGTGCCTGGGCTGATCCGCCACAGGCGAGCGCACCAGTTCGTCGGCCAACAGGTAGATCGTCGCCCGGGCCAGTTGCTCGCTGATTTGCTGCACCTCGCCCGTCAGGACCAACTGTTCCTGGTCGCTGACCAACCGATACACCTTTGCCGCGTGCGGCCCGGTCTGTTCCACCAAGGCCTGGCCGCGCAGAACGCGGGTGCGCTGGGTCAGGTCCAGATCGGTTTCGTTGAAGGTTTTCAGCGCCAGCGGGATGCCGAGCAACCGCTCCCAGACCAGCAAGGCCCGATGGCGCTCAGTCTGGTTCATCGGTTGCAGGTTGTCGGCCATCAGCGCAAACGTACCGTGGGCCAGGCGCTCGCGGTACTGCTCGCTACGCACCTGGTTGAGAAGGTGGATGGCCAGCACGCCCAGCACCGCCACCAGAATCAGCGCAGCGCACATGCCGCCATAAATGCGCAGGAAGATCGAGTTCACAATGTCGGGTCTACACAGGCTTCGGGAACAAACAGATAACCTTTGCTGCGCACCGTCTTGATCAGGCGCGGGTGCTCAGGGTCATCACCGATCTTCGGCCGGATACGCGAGATCCGCACATCGATGGAACGGTCCTGGCCGTCGTAGCCGATGCCGCGCAACGCGGTGAAGATTTCCTCCCGGGACAGAATGCGCCCGGCGTTGGCCACCAACAGCCACAGCAGGTCGAATTCGGCGCTGGTCAGTTCGATGCCATTGCCCTGCAACCACGCTTCGCGCAAGGCGTTGTCCACCACCAGCGGACCAAACTGCAGGCGCCGTTGTTTTTCCGGGGCGACCTCGGGCGCTTCGCTACGCCGCAACAAGGCCTGGATACGCGCGAGCAACAGGCGCGGACGCACCGGTTTGCACACGTAATCGTCGGCACCCAGGTCGAGGCCGAGGATCTGGTCGGTGTCGTCGGTGCGGGCGGTGAGCATCAGGATCGACCCCTCGTAACGGGCGCGGACCTTGCGGCAAATGCTCAGGCCATCTTCACCGGGGAGCATCAGGTCGAGAATCACCAGGTCCGGTTGCTCCTTGATGATGCGCGCCGCCGCCAACGCCCCATCACCTTCAATCGATACGCGCAGGCCATTGGCTTCCAGGTAATCGCGGGTCAGTTCGGCCAGTCGCTGGTCGTCCTCCACAATCAATACCTGCCAGGCTTCTTGCTCCACGGGTGACCTCTGCTTGCCAAAACGCTAATTAAGGAAGGATCCGCCCGTCTTTTTGTAATGATTCGGGGGGATAAATAGGTATACATGCTGGCCGATTGTATAAACGCCGCCCGCCGAGAACACAAGCCGGTAAATGCGTTCGGACAACCCGGTTTTTTGTGGTAGGGTTCGCGCCCTTAAAAATCTGGTCTGGCGTTTTCACCCGTTGAAAATCGCTGAAAAAAGCTTCGATCCAGCTAGGTCGCGGCCTACACGCCGATTCCCTCTTTCACACACAATTTACGCACAGGTTTATCCACAGGTAGTGCGTTGCAATCGTCCCCCGAAACGCATTATCTTGTACCACGGCGCCAAAAAAACCCTACATGTAGGGTTTTGACTAAAAAGCCCAACCACATTTCAGACCAGAAACTCAAGCGCTTTATTGCCTGTTTATGGTTGAACCAAGCGTCAACTTACAAGCCCAAACCGCACTGGCGGATGGCACCGTTTTTTTCAGGCCAGAGCGGCGAAAACGGTACGGGTGTTGCAGTCATGACTGACACCCCCGAAAGGAATCCGGTTGCGAGCCCAGGCTCGTACCAAAACTTCGGCAAGGACGGCCTCATTAGCCTTTTTCCTACTGTCCCGAAGTTGTTATGCCCGACATCCGTCGGTTGTAGTGCTTCAGGACAGAACGGTGGGCACCGTGATGGTGCCCAAACAAACATAGAGAATGTGGAGACACTCCCCCATGCAAACCGACACAACTCGCGAGAACCCGCAGGGCACCTTGCCGCAGGCCGCCGATTCGAATTCGGATCTGTCCGCCACTGCGCCAGGGCAGCTGCGTGTGATCAAGCGTAACGGCACTGTCGTTCCTTACACCGATGACAAAATCACCGTCGCCATCACCAAAGCGTTTCTCGCAGTTGAAGGCGGCACCGCTGCTGCCTCGTCGCGAATCCATGACACCGTGGCCCGCCTGACCGAACAGGTCACTGCGACCTTCAAGCGTCGCATGCCATCGGGCGGCACCATCCACATCGAAGAAATCCAGGACCAGGTCGAACTGGCCCTGATGCGTGCCGGCGAGCAGAAAGTCGCGCGCGACTACGTGATCTACCGTGACGGTCGTTCGAAAGAACGCGCTGCCCACGCCCCGGCCGAAGAAGCGGTCAACGCTCACCCGTCGATCCGCATCACCCGCGCCGATGGCACCTTTGCACCTCTGGACATGGGTCGCCTGAACACCATCGTCACCGAAGCGTGCGAAGGCCTGGAAGAAGTCGACGGCGACCTGATCCAGCGCGAAACCCTGAAGAACCTGTACGACGGCGTGGCCCTGACCGACGTCAACACTGCCCTGGTGATGACCGCCCGTACCCTGGTCGAGCGTGAGCCGAACTACTCGTTCGTGACCGCCCGCCTGCTGATGGACACCCTGCGTGCCGAAGGCCTGGGCTTCCTCGGCGTGGCCGAAAGCGCTACCCACCACGAAATGGTCGACCTGTACGCCAAGGCCCTGCCTGCCTACATCGCCAAGGGTATCGAGTTCGAACTGCTGAACCCTGTGCTGGCCACCTTCGACCTGGAAAAACTGGGCAAGGCGATCAATCACGAGCGCGACCAGCAGTTCACTTACCTGGGCCTGCAAACCCTGTACGACCGTTACTTCATCCACAAGGATGGCGTGCGCTTCGAACTGCCGCAGATCTTCTTCATGCGCGTGGCCATGGGCCTGGCGATCGAAGAGAAGCACAAAGAAGACCGTGCAATCGAGTTCTACAACCTGCTGTCGTCCTTCGACTACATGTCGTCGACCCCGACCCTGTTCAACGCCGGCACCCTGCGTCCACAGCTGTCGAGCTGCTACCTGACCACCGTGCCGGATGACCTGTCGGGCATCTACCACGCGATCCACGACAACGCCATGTTGTCCAAATTCGCAGGCGGCCTGGGCAACGACTGGACGCCGGTTCGTGCGCTGGGCTCGTACATCAAGGGCACCAACGGCAAGTCGCAAGGCGTGGTTCCGTTCCTGAAAGTCGTGAACGACACCGCCGTTGCCGTTAACCAGGGTGGCAAGCGCAAAGGCGCTGTGTGTGCCTACCTGGAAACCTGGCACATGGACATCGAGGAGTTCATCGAACTGCGCAAGAACACCGGTGATGACCGTCGTCGTACCCACGACATGAACACCGCCAACTGGATCCCTGACCTGTTCATGAAGCGCGTCTTCGATGACGGCCCGTGGACCCTGTTCTCGCCGTCCGAAGTTCCGGATCTGCACGACCTGACCGGCAAGGCCTTCGAAGAGCGTTACGAGTACTACGAAGCCCTGTCCCAGTACCCAGGCAAGATCAAGCTGTTCAAGACCATCCAGGCCAAAGACCTGTGGCGCAAAATGCTGTCCATGCTGTTTGAAACCGGCCACCCATGGCTGACCTTCAAAGACCCGTGCAACCTGCGCAGCCCGCAGCAGCACGTCGGCGTGGTCCACAGCTCGAACCTGTGCACCGAGATCACCTTGAACACCAACAAGGACGAGATCGCCGTTTGCAACCTGGGTTCGATCAACCTGCCGAACCACATCGTCAACGGCAAGCTGGACACCGCCAAGCTGGAGCGCACCGTCAACACGGCCGTTCGCATGCTCGATAACGTGATCGACATCAACTACTACTCGGTGCCGCAAGCGAAGAACTCCAACTTCAAGCACCGTCCGGTCGGTCTGGGCATCATGGGCTTCCAGGACGCTTTGTACCTGCAGCACATCCCTTACGGTTCCGACGCTGCCGTCGAGTTCGCCGACAAGTCGATGGAAGCGGTCAGCTACTACGCGATCCAGGCTTCCTGCGACCTGGCTGACGAGCGCGGTGCCTACGAGACGTTCCAGGGTTCGCTGTGGTCCAAAGGCATCCTGCCGCTGGATTCGCAACAGATCCTGATCGAAGCCCGTGGCCAGAAGTACATCGATGTCGACCTGAACGAATCCTTGGACTGGGCACCGGTTCGCGCCCGTGTACAGAAAGGCATCCGTAACTCGAACATCATGGCCATCGCACCGACCGCGACCATCGCCAACATCACTGGCGTCTCGCAGTCGATCGAACCGACCTACCAGAACCTGTATGTGAAATCGAACCTGTCGGGCGAATTCACCGTGATCAACCCGTACCTGGTTCGCGACCTGAAGGCTCGCGGTCTGTGGGACTCGGTCATGATCAACGACCTGAAGTACTACGACGGTTCGGTGCAGCAGATCGAGCGCATCCCGCAGGAACTCAAAGAGCTCTACGCGACGGCCTTCGAAGTGGACACCAAGTGGATCGTCGACGCGGCCAGCCGTCGTCAGAAGTGGATCGACCAGGCTCAGTCGCTGAACCTGTACATCGCCGGCGCTTCGGGCAAGAAGCTGGACGTGACCTACCGTATGGCTTGGTACCGTGGCCTGAAAACCACTTACTACCTCCGTGCCCTGGCCGCGACCAGCACCGAGAAGTCGACCATCAACACCGGTAAGCTGAACGCTGTATCCAGCGGCGGCAACCACGGTGACGATTCGGTCCTGGCTGCTCCTGCCGGCCCTGCTCCAGTGCCGAAGGCTTGCGCCATCGACGAGCCGGATTGCGAAGCTTGCCAATAAGCTGAGCCGGTAGCACAAAACCCCGACAGGCCTCTGGCTTGTCGGGTTTTTTTTGCCTTCCAATTGTAGGAGCCGGCTTGCTGGCGATGAACGATGACGCGATATACCTTGATGACCGTGTTGCCTGGATCGCCAGCAAGCCGGCTCCTACAAGGTCCGGGAGAATGTGATTTTGTCATCCACAAAAAAGCCCCTCTGATGAGGGGCTTTTTATGCAGCGTAATCCAGCATCAGGTCATCTGAATGATGGTCTGCATGATGGTGCTCTGGGTGGAGATGGTCTTGGCGTTCGCCTGGTAGTTGCTCTGCGCCTTGATCAGGTCGACCAGTTCGTTGGTCACGTTGACGTTGGACTCTTCCAGCGAGTTGGACTGGACCGAACCCAGGCTGCCGGTTTCCGGTGCATCGTAGCCCGGGATACCCGACGAGTAGGTTTCTTTCCAGCTGGTACCGCCCACTGGCTGCAGACCCTGTTCGTTGGTGAAGCTGGCCAGCGAGATCTGACCGATCGGCTTGGTCTGGTTGTTGCTGAAGTTGGCCAGCAATACACCGCTGCCATCGATGGTCAGGTTGGTGATCTGGCCAGTGGCGTAGCCGTTTTGAGCAGGAATCGAACGCGCAGTATCCGCGTTGAACTGGGTGGTATTGCTCATGGCAATCGACATGCCCGCCGGATCGGCGGACGCGCCATTGGCCGCCCATACACCGTTGGTCACGGTGCCCGGGACCCAGTTAGTGATCTTCAAATCAGGGCTGACGACCGGAGGCGTGCCCGGCGTGGTGACCGATACCAGTTTTCCGCTTGTGTCGAACGCCATGACCGAAGCAACCGCCGGGGTAACCTTCGGGTCGCTGCCATTCGGGTTGCGACCATCGATCAGGGTGTAGGTCGACCACGTGTTGGCGCCAGTCTTCACCATGTATTGATCCATGGTGTGCTGGTTGCCCTGCGTGTCGAAAATCGGGGTGCTGAACTGCTTGGTGAAAGAGGCCGACTTGCTCGGGTCAAACGGATTGGCCACAACGTCGATCACGTCAGCGGTGGAGTTCAGGTTGATCGTCGACGATACGCTGGTAGTGGCTTTCGGTGCCAGGTTGGAGGTGTCGATGCGCAGGTCGGTCAATACGCCGTTCTGGATCTTGCCATTGTCATCCACACCGTAACCTTGCAGACGCGAAGTACCGTCGGTGTTGGTGACGTAACCTTCCTTGTCGACCTTGAACGTACCGGCACGCGTGTAGGACAGCGAGCCGCTGTTGTTCAGCACGAAGAAGCCGGAGCCGTTGATACCCATGTCCAGCACGTTACCCGTGTTGCTGATGTCACCCTGGGTGAACTGCTGGGAAACGTTGGCCAGGCGCACGCCGTTGCCGACGGTCTTGCTGCCGGTACCCAGGCGGGTCGCCGAGTACACGTCTTCGAACTCTGCACGGGACGATTTGAAACCGGTGGTGGCAACGTTGGCGATGTTGTTGCCGGTCACGTCCAGTTGTTTGTTGGCTGCAAAGAGACCGCTAAGGCCGATATTGAAAGACATCATCCACTCCTTTATGCCGGGTTAGTCGGCTTTACATACCAATGGTTTGAACTTTGGACAGGGCAATACTGCCCAGCCCGGCCAGATTGAGCATCAGCTCACCGCCAGTCTGGCTGATGGTCACGCTGTTGACCGTCGCCGGCAGGTTGGTGATCAGTGCGACGGACTGGCCATCGATGGAGGTCGAAGCGCCGAAGGTGTAAGTGCCGGCAGGCACTGTCACGCCCGCATCGTTCTTGCCATCCCAGATGAAACTGGCGTTGCCGGCTTTCTGTGAACCCAGGTCGATGGTGCGCACAGTCTTGCCGTCTGCATCGGTGATCTTCAGGCTGGCGGAAGCCACCGAAGTCGGTATGACCACCGTGCCGCTGAGGCTCTTGGTGGTGTCGACCACCGCCTTGTCGCCCGGCGCGATGACCGAACGTCCCACCAGCGATGAAGCCTGCAAGGCCTGGGACGAGTTGTAGTTGCTGGCCAGGCCGGTAACGGTGTCGTTGAGCGTGGTGATGCCTTCCAGACTGCTGAACTGGGCCAACTGGGCGACGAACTCGCCGTTGTCCTGAGGCTCCAGCGGGTTCTGGTTTTTCAGTTGCGTGACCAGCAATTGCAGGAACGCATCCTTGCCCAGGGCCTTGTTGCCCGAGGCACTGCCGGCTGCCGACGCAAGGCCGTCACTTGTTTTGTTGGTCTTGACCGAGGAGTTCGCCAGGATGTCGTTGAGGCTCAAACCGCCAGTGGAATCGGTAACACTCATCTGAGTCGCCCCTTATCACTGACCAAGGGTCAGGACTTTCTGCATCATGGTTTTGGCGGTGTTCATCATTTCGGCGTTGGTCTGGAACGAACGGCTCGCGGAAATCATGTCGGCCATTTCTTCCACCACGTTGACGTTCGGGTAGTAGACGTAACCCTTGGCATCGGCGGCCGGATGGTTCGGCTCGTAGCGCGCCTCAAGATTGCTCTGGTCCTCGACCACGCCCAGCACTTGCACGCCCTGACCGGCCGCGTCCTGGTTCTGGAACAGCGAGTCGCTGCCGCCGCTCTGGCCGCCCTGGAACATGGTGGCGAACACCGGGTGGCGCGCGCGGTAGGTCTGGTCGATGCTCGACGAGACCGTCTCGGCGTTGGCGATGTTCGAAGCAACGGTGTTCAAACGAGTGGTCTGCGCACTCATGCCGCTACCGGCAATGTTGAAAACACTGGATAGAGACATGGCTTACTCTCCGCGCAGGGCTGACACCAGCCCTTTGAATTTGCTGTTGAGCAGGGTGAAGCTGGCCTGGAAGCCGACCGCGTTTTCCGCGTAGTTCGACTGTTCCAGTTGGGCGTCCACGGTGTTCTGGTCAATCGACGGTTGCATCGGCGTGCGATACATCAGCGACTCGTCGCCATTGCCCAAGCCCTGCGCTTCGATATGACGACTGTTGGTCATGTTCAAGGCGAAGCCGCCGCTTTTGGTTTTCTCGTTCTGCTCGGCGAGCACTTTGGAGAAATCCAGATCCCGAGCCTTGTAGTTCGGGGTATCGGCGTTGGTGATGTTGTTGGCCAGGACTTCGGCACGCTGGGCGCGGAAGCCCAGGGCTTTTTCGTGGATGCCGAGCGCTTTATCGAAGCTGATGCTCATGTCGGGAAACCTTTGGGTGACCTGATTTTTCGTACGATGGACATAGCAAGCGTCATGCCAATTCAAAAAAGCCCGTAAACCGGGGCTTTGCCGGCCATGGCAATGCGGCAACGACAGAAAAGCGGCAACGGTTTTCCGCCGGATGCCGCTTTTCTGCCGCTTGGCACCGCACTTGAGAACACCACCTCCCCCTGTAGGAGCTGGCTTGCCAGCGATGGCGTCGAGTCAGCCGACTTTTAAATTGCGGACACACCGCTATCGCTGGCAAGCCAGCTCCTACAGGGATTGAGATAGCTGTGAGAAATCAGCAGGCATAAAAAAACGGGAACCCCTGAGGACTCCCGTTTTCTGACAACCCCAACGCAATCACTTCGCCTGGTAAATGATCCCCGGACTGCACTGGACCATCTGGTAGTGATCCGGCAAACCGTTCAGCGCTTCGGAAGCACCGAGGAACAGGTAGCCGCCCGGCTTCAACGTGCTGTGGATACGCAGCAGGATGTCCTTCTTCACCTCGGCGGAGAAGTAGATCAACACGTTGCGGCAGAACACGATGTCGAACTTGCCGAGGCTCGCGTAGCTGTCCAGCAGGTTGAACGAGCGAAACTCCACGCGACTCTTGATCGGCGCCTTGATCGCCCAGCGCCCCGGCCCTTTCGGATCGAAGTAACGTTGCAAGCGCTCGGGCGACAGGCCGCGGCCGATGGCCAGGCTGTCGTACTCGCCGGTCTTGCAGTTGTTCAGCATGGTGCTGGACAGGTCGGTGGCAACAATCTGCACGCCCATCCGCAACTGGCCCATGTTGACCCGCTCGAACTCGTCGATGGACATCGACAGCGAGTACGGTTCCTGACCCGACGAACACGCCGCCGACCAGATGCGCAGACGCTGGCCGGGACTGGCCTTGATCGCCTCGGGCAGTGCCTTGTTCTTCAGAACCTCAAACGGATAGGTGTCACGAAACCACAGGGTTTCGTTGGTCGTCATGGCATCCACCACCTGCTCGCGCAAACCACTGCGCGGCTGGGTCTGCATGCGCTGGACCAGTTCACCCAGGCTCTTGATGCCTTGCTGTTCCATCAGTTTGTTGAGACGGCTGGAGACCAGGTATTGCTTGTTTTCACCCAGCAAAATGCCACAGGCTTTTTCCAGGAACACCCGGAACTGTTCGAAATCCAAATTACCCGTAGACAATGATGCCGCCTCTTAAATCGTATTGATTACCGGGGGCGCAGGCCCCTAGCTGATATCTGCTGCCTTGATCCGATCGACTACACGGGACGCCAGGTCATCAGGACGGAATTTGGCCAGGAAGTCATCGGCACCGACTTTCTTGACCATCGCCTGATTGAATACCCCGGACAAGGAAGTATGCAGGATGATATGAAGCTTTTGCATGCGCGGGTCGTTGCGGATTTCCGCCGTCAGGGTGTACCCGTCCATCTCCGGCATCTCGATGTCGGAGATCATCATCAGGAACTCTTCTTCCGGTTTCTTGCCCTCATCGGCCAGTTTGCGCAGGTAATCCAGCGCTTGTTTGCCGTCGTTCAGCGCCACCACCTCGACACCGACCGTTTGCAGGCAACGCGTGACCTGCTTGCGCGCCACCGACGAGTCATCGACGGTCAGCACGCGCAACGACAGCGCCTTGTGCTGGGTTTCGACATCCACCACACCGGCGGAAATCGCTTCCGGCGTCGGCGCCACTTCCGCCAGCACCTTCTCCACGTCGATGATTTCGACCAGCTGATTATCGACCCGCGTCACCGCCGTCAGGTAGTGATCGCGACCGGTGCCCTTGGGTGGCGGATGGATCTCTTCCCAGTTCATGTTGACGATGCGTTCCACCGAGCGCACCAGGAAACCCTGGGTCTTGGTGTTGTACTCCGTGATGATCACGAAGGGGTTGTTCTTGTCCTTCAAAGCACCGGAGCCCGTGGCCATCGCCAGATCAAGGATCGGAATGGTCGCCCCCCGGATACTCGCCACGCCGCACACGACAGGACTGGACTTGGGCATCAGCGTCAGTTTGGGGCATTGCAGCACCTCCCGAACCTTGAACACGTTGATCCCGTACAGCTGCTGGCCGTCGAGACGGAACAACAACAGCTCAAGGCGATTCTGCCCCACCAGTTGCGTGCGCTGGTTCACCGAATCCATTACACCCGCCATGCCCAGACTCCTACACCAACGCCAAGTGTTGTTGCGACGCGCCATAATCACTAAACGGCACGGCGCTTGCTTTTTATCCGTTATGAACACACAACCGACATTTTTCCGACACCTGACCGCTCCCTGGCGCCGATTACTCGGCGTGCTGTCGGCTATTTGCCTGTTCAACGCTGGCAGCCCTGCCCTTGCTGACGCGGTTACCTTGCCTGACATGCTTATCGGCGTCACTCAGGGGTTTCTTGAATTCACCGTAGAAGACTATTTGGCCACCAGTCAAACCGAAGGTCGCTACGAGATCGAAGTCAACAAGCTCGATCCACGCATGCACATGCCCATGTGCGACAAGGAATTGACAGCCACGCTTGAAAGTCCCAAGCCGATCGGACGCGTCACGGTGAAGGTCCGTTGCGAAGGCGCAGCCCCCTGGACAGTCTTCGTACCCGCTCAAGTCCGCCTGTTTCGTGACGTCGTGACGTCTGCCCGGCCTCTGCGCCGTACAGCCATTATCGAACCTGAAGATGTGCTTCTGCGTGAGCGCGACATCAGCCTGATCAGCCAGGGTTACCTGACCTCCCTCGACCAGGCGATCGGACAGCGATTGACCCGACCAATGGTCACCGACCAGGTCATTACCCTGGTGAACATCGAACAGGCCGAAGTCATTCGCAAGGGCGACCAAGTGGTGATCACCGCCCGCAGCGGTACGCTCAGCGTGCGCATGCCGGGCGAGGCCCTGTCAAACGGCGGTTTGAGCGAGCAGATCCGGGTGAAAAACCTCAACTCCCAACGCGTCATCAAGGCGCTGGTCACCGCGCCCGGACAGGTGGAAGTGTCTATGTAGAGACGTTATCTGCTTACGAGAATGTGGCGCTCGCCCCGGCTGTTCCCTAGACTGTGCTCTATGCAGAGCAAGCGCTGACGCGCGCAAGGCTCGTTGATAAATGGGCCTAAAGTTTTCCAGGGAATGGCCGAAACCATGGCAAGCGTCCAAATTCCCAGAGGTTTTCATCATGGTCATCGATTTCAGCCGTTTGAACAGCTCCTCGCCCCTTACGGGCAGTACACGTACCAGCGCCAGCAAGGACAGCGTCGAGGCCGGCAAGTCCGCGCCACTGGAATCCGCGGCAGAACAGGTCGGTACAACCCAAAGCGGGGAATCGGTACATCTCAGCAATGAGGCTCAGCAGTTGCAGAAGGTCACTGACAAGCTGCGCGATCAGCCTGCCGTCGACAAGGCCCGGGTGGCCGAGTTGAAAGCAGCGATTGCCGATGGCAGCTACAAAGTCGACAGCAACCGCGTAGCCAGCAAACTGCTCAACTTCGAAGCCCAGCGCTAGGCCACGGCCGGCGCCAGGCTTTTGGACGCTTAAACCCCAAGGCCAGCCATGCACGACTCTAATTTACTGCAACTGATCATCGACGACTTTGCTCCCGCGCAACAATTGCTGGAGTTGCTGCAGACCGAATCCCTTGCCTTGCACGGCCGCGACATGCCACTGCTCGAGGACATTCTGGCGCAGAAACAGGCATTGATCGTCTTGCTCGAACAGCATGGCTGCAAACGCAGTGAAATTCTCGCCAGCCTCAACCTGCCGACCAACAGAAGCGGTCTTGAGCAACTGGCCGGCCAATCGAGCATTGGCGATCAACTTCTGATGCAAAGTGACGTACTGACCGATCTTCTGGCCCAATGCCAGGCCATCAACATCAACAACGGGCAGTCGATCCTGACGCAACAAGCCGCCACAGCCACTCAGCTGAAAATCCTCAACGGCGGCGACACCCCGGCGCTTTACGACGCCAGCGGTACCTTCTCCAAGCTTGCCAAACCGCGCCCGCTCAGCCAGGCATGAGCCGGTGGCGTCCTCGCTCTATCAAGACGCGCAACATACTGGCAAACTGATAGCCAGCCGTAGTCAAATTTTGTCTGGAGATTGATTAACCGTGTCCAATGCCTTAAACGCGGAAGATGCTCCGCAGCCACCCAAGGTGCTCAGCACACCCTTGGAAATCTCCAGCAACCTGCGCCAGCTGCAAGAAAGCCATGACCCGCTGATTATCACGTTCCACGAACGGAGCCAGCGTTTCCAGAGCTATCTGGTGGACCTCGATCGCGACCGCGACATGATTGCCCTGGACGAAATGATCCCCCGTGATGGCGAGCGGTATTTGCTGGCCGGCGAATCTTACAAGGTCGAAGGCTTCCACGACGGTGTACGCATTGCGTGGGAAAGCAACGGCCCGTTGACCATCGATGAGTCCGGTGGTGCGCGTTGCTACCGCGGCAGCCTGCCCGATGAAGTGGTCTATCACCAGCGCCGCAATGCCTTCCGCGCGGCCTTGAAACTGGCGCAACTGGTCAACGTCAATCTGGGCGGTGAAAAACTCAAGGCGCCCATCAGCGGCAAGCTGCTGGACATTTCCGCCACGGGTTGCAAATTGCGCTTCGAAGGTGACATCACCGAGAGCCTGCAACTGGGTCAGGTTTACGACCGGTTCAACGCCGACCTGCCTTTCGGCAAGATGACGGCACCGGTCGAACTGCGTTATCTGCACTTCGAAGAAAGAATCTCCACCACCTTCGCCGGCGTTCGCTTCCACAACATGAGCGGGCTGGTGCAGCGGCAGGTCGAGCGCTTCGTCTACCAGCTGCAACGTGAAGCGCGTCGTTTCGACAAAGACGATCTCTGATCTGACGTTGCTTTCCTGTAGGAGCCGGCTTGTCGGCGAAGGCGTCGTTGGGTCCTGCGTTGATGCAACAGACGCCTTCGCTGGCAAGCCAGCTCCTACAAAAAACGGGTAGGACGAAGACAAAAAACGGGCAGTCCCTTGCGGTGACTGCCCGTTTTTTTATGCCCTGAATTTAAGGTCTGGCTTCGGTAAAACTCTGCTCGCGCCCGGTGTCAGGGTCTTCTGGTGGCGGTGACTGATCGGTTTCTGAAGTCGGTTCAGGTTCGGATTCAGACTCTGGATTGATCGGCGACTGCATCTGCTCCTGCACCACGTGTTCATCGACGCGCGGATCAAGTGCGGCGACCAGCGGCGAACTCGACATGCTGTCCGGCATCGCCACGTGATGCAGCGGTGCATCGTCGACCTGATGCAGATTGGTCACGGCTTTCGGCCGGATCCGCCAGACAAGCACCAACGCAAAGAAGCTGAAAAACGCATACAGGCTCTGGCTGCCGAACAGCTTCATCAGCACCCCCGCCGCCAGCGGCCCGATGCTCGCACCGACACCGTAAGTCACCAACAGCATCGCCGTCAGCGACACCCGGCGATCGCCCTCGACATGGTCGTTGGAGAACGCCACCGCCAACGGGTACAGGCAGAATTGCACCAGCGAGCAAAGGAAGCCGATGACGAACAGCACCTCCAGCGGCACCTTGGGCAAGATCGCCAGCGGTAACGCCGCGACGGCCAGGAACATGGCGAAGCAGCGGATCAGCAGTGCACGGTCATAACGGTCGGACAACCAGCCGAGCGGCCACTGCACCAGCAGCCCGGCAAAAATGCAGCTACCCATGAACAGACCGACCTGCTCCGTGGTCAGCCCTTGCTGCGAGGCATACAGCGGTGCCAGACCATAGAACGAACCGATGATCAGACCTGCGCCCAGTACCGTACTCAACGACTGCGGCACACGCTTGATAAAGAACCGCGGTTCCATCGGCGCCGGATGCAAGGCCGCCGGGTGAATTCGCCGGGTCAGCGCCACGGGCACCAGACACAGCGCAAAACACAGGGCAACCAGCATCAGCAGTTCAAGCCCCAGCCCCGGGTGCATGACCAGAATCAGTTGCCCGAGCACCAACCCCAGGTACGAGGCAATCATGTAGCCACTGAACACCAGCCCACGCTGATTGGCATCGGCCTGTTCGTTCAGCCAGCTCTCGATCACCATGTATTGGCACATCATGCCGAGGCCGACGATCACCCGCAAAAAGAGCCAGGCCGGCAACCAGTCCACCAGGCCATGACCGAGCACCGCCGCGCCGACGATCCCGGCACACGCCGAGTAGGCCCGGATGTGCCCGACCCGGGCAATCAAGCGGTGACCGATCTTGCCGCCCAGCACCAGGCCGAAATAGTTGGCGGCCATCAACGCGCCGACCCACAGGCTGTCGACATGGTCGGCCGCCAGGCGCAACGCCAGGTAAGTGCTCAACAGGCCCGAGCCGATCAACATCATCAGCGAGGCGAAATAAAGCGCTCGAAAGGATTTCCAGATTTGGCGCATCGGCGTTCCGAGCGGCTCCTTGCAGTGAAGATCGGGCTATCGCTGAACGATAGCCTGATGTAGACGGGACGTCAGGCCTGGACCGCTAAAACACGCCGTTCCCAGGGAGTAATTTCATCATAGAAGCTGGTCAGCTCCAGGGTCTTCGAAGCGATGTAGCCTTCGATGAATTCCGCCCCGAACAGTTCCTTGGCCAACTGACTACGTTTCAGACGCTCAAGCGCCGCGTGCAAGGTACACGGCAATGAAAGATTGTCCGGCACTTCAAATTCGCCCTGGATCGGCGCGCTCGGTTCCAGCTTGTTCTCGATGCCATGCAACCCAGCCGCGAGGCTCGCGGCAATCGCCAGGTACGGATTGGCGTCAGCCCCCGGCAAGCGGTTTTCGACCCGCCGCGCCACCGGCAAGCTCGCCGGAATACGCAAACCCGCCGCGCGGTTGTCATGGGACCAGCACGCATTGTTCGGCGACGCATAAGGGTGGCACAAGCGCTGGTACGAGTTGACGTTCGGCGCAAACAACGCGGTGAAATCCGCCATACAGGCTTGCTGACCGGCGATGAAATGCCGGAAGGTCGCCGTCTCCTCCCCCGCCTTGTCACTGAACACGTTACGCCCTGAATCGACCTCAACCACACTCTGGTGAATGTGCATCGAACTGCCCGGTGTATGCGCCAACGGCTTGGCCATGCAAACCACGCTCAAGCCGTGCTTGATCGCGACTTCTTTCAGAAGATGCTTGAACAGGAACGTCTGGTCGGCCAGCAACAGCGGATCGCCATGCAGCAGATTGATCTCGAACTGGCTCACGCCCATCTCGTGCATGAACGTATCGCGGGGCAACCCCAGCGCCGCCATGCATTCATAGACCTCATTGAAAAACGGCCGCAAGCCGTTATTGGAGCTGACGCTGAACGCCGACTGACCATCCTCGCGACGACCGTCCAGACCCAGGGGCGGCAGGAAAGCTTGAGTCGGGTCGGTGTTGGGCGCAAAAACGAAGAACTCAAGCTCGGTCGCCACCACTGGCGCCAGGCCAAGGACCGCATAACGGGCGAGCACGGTCTTGAGCTGACCACGGGTCGACAGGTTGGAGCTGGTGGTGGTGCCCAACTCATTCGCATCGCAAATCGCGAAGGCCCGCGGTGGATGACTCCAGGGCAAGCGGTGGATTTGCGCCGGGTCGGGAATCAACGCCAGGTCGCCGTCATCGCTGCCGTAAAAACGCGCTGGCGGATAACCGCCCATGATGCATTGCAGCAGCACACCCCGCGCTAACTGCAAACGCCGACCGTCGAGGAAACCCTCGGAGGTCATCACTTTGCCCCGGGGGACGCCATTCAAATCCGGCGTGACACATTCCACTTCATCAATGCCCGTCAATCGCTGCGCGAGTGAACTCAGGCCAACGGTTGTCATGACGCAATCCTTGTTATTGTGCGAGCCGCGAACGGCGACCGTACAAAATAGACTCCGCATGTTCAGAATATCAAGCAGCCCTCATCAATAAAGATGTAAAACCTCGTAGGCGCTGCCGAAGGCTCGGGCCTACGACAAACAATCACGGGAGGTAAAGGCTGAACACCCCACCACCCAACGCCCCGCCATTGCTGATTTCGGTACGTCCGACAACCCCGTTGCGCTGATGCAGCGCGGCAATCCGCCCGGCAAAATACAGACCCAGCCCGGTGCTGCCGCTGCTCTGGTTAATACCCTGAACGTAATCGGCCTGACGCTCGATCATCTGCGTCGGATACCCCTCGCCGTCGTCGTTGATGGTCAGCACCAGTTGCCCGGCTTCGTCGCTGACGCTGATCAACAGCGCGTGCCGTGCGTAACGGATCGCGTTGTTGACGCAATTGGCCAACACCGAGGCAATCAACTCGCGATCAAAGAATCCCAAGGGGCTCAACGGGTCCACTTCATAGGTGACCATGATGCTGCGGCTGGCGAACACTTCCTGGTGACACGCCAGTTGCGCCTCGATGAAATCGTCCAGTTCATGGTAGGCCGGTTGCAGGGGCATCTGATTGACGCCGAGTTTGTACAGCCCCAGTAACTGCACCAGCATGCCGTTGAGGTGCGCGAACTCGAAATCGATCACGCCCTGCTCCGGCGACTGGCGCGCAGGCTCTGGCAAGCGTGCCAGCCATTGGCTGTGGGCCTGCATCAACAAGGTCAACGAGTTCTTCATGTCGTGCACGGTGGAAGCGATCACCGTGGAGAAATCCAGGCCCTGCCCGTTGTCGTTCATGCGCCAAACGCCTTGCTTTTGAGCTTCTGATAACGCGCAAAACGCGCGTCGGAGTCCGGCATCAGGCCGACCATCTTCAGGCAGGTCCGGCACTCTTCGAGTTCTGCCGACGCAACATTGGTGTCGGTGCCATGCAACAACGACTGCGCCATGTTCAGGGCAATGCTGATGTTCTTCGGTTGCAACGTCAGGGCTTTGCGGAACACCGCCCGCGCTTCCACCAGGTTGCCGGTCTTGTACACGCGCACCCCTTGGCGGTTGAGGTCGGCCGCAGCGTTGCCGGCGTTGAGGATGGAAGGATCGTCGGTCTGCTTGGCGATATCCTTCATGACCACCGGATCGTCACCGTAGATCTCCACGCAGTTTTTCAGCATGGCGGTGCCGGCCTCGGTCTGCCCGAGCATCTTCAGTTGCTTGGCCACCAGCAGCGCGGCCTCGGCGCTCATGAATTGCTCCATGCCATCAAGGCGCAACAAAGCCTGCTCGGTGAGTTTGTCGGCGGTTTCGGCGTCGTTGAGCAACAGGCTGGTGGCTTTCATCAGCCGTGCACGAATTTGCAGGCCCGGATCGGAAGGGTTTTCCTTGGCCACAGCACTCAGCGTGGTGTTGATTTCCAGTCGAGTCCGCGTGTCCAGGCCTCGTTCGCTGCCCTTGCTGATCAAGGCGTGAGCCAGGCCAAGATTGCTCTCGGCGTCTTTGAAGCGCGACTGCGCACCTTGGGCCACGGCCTGGCGATAGGCCTTGGAAGCCGTGTCGAAATCTTCGTTGGTCATGGCCAACTTACCCAGCAACGCTTGCCGGCGCACCGCCAGCGGTGACAGGCGGATCGCTTCTTCCAGCACACGCTGCGCGCCCTTGGTGTCGCCCTCGGCGACCAGTACATCGGCCATACCATCGTAGAGCGACGGCATCATCGGGAACACTTTCAAGGCTTTTTCGTAGATACCCTTGGCTTGCGAAACCTGCCCGCGCTTGAACAACAACTTGCCCAACCCGGCAAAGGCCCACGGCAAAGGTCGGTCGGCAATGATGCTGTCGTACAGGCGCTCCAGTGCTTCGTTCTGATTCAGATCGCGCAAAGCGTCGGCGCGATAACGCAGGCACAAGGGCGAATAGCGAATGTCCTGTTTGCACAGGGCGATGCAGGCGTTGAGCACTTCCATCGGTTTGCCACGGTCGAGGGCTTGCAGGATCGGCTTGAGCAAGGTCTTGCGCTGCTCCAGCCGTTCCAGGCGCTGGGCCAGACTGGAACGGTTGAACGGTTTGGTCAGATAGGCGTCGGGCTCATGTTCCAGCGCACTGAGCACCATGGCCTGGCTGGTTTCGGCGGTGACCATGACGAACACCGCTTCACGGCTGATCAGCTTCTCTTCCATCAGGTCTTCGAGCACCTGTTGGCCGTTCTTCTTCCCGTCGCCCAGGTGGAAGTCCTGCAGGATGAAGTCGTAAGCCTTCTGCGAGCACATTTTCAGCGCCTGCTCGCCGGTATCGGCGGTGTCCACTTCCTTGACGCCCAGCTCGCGCAACATTGAACGCACGGAACTGCGGAAGTCAGAGAAATCATCGACGATCAAAAAACGCTTTTGGTGATACGACAGCATCGAAGATTTCCAGGCAATTTAAGAAGAAGAACCCAACGGCACACCCACGGACGGACGCAGCTTCGGTGGCGCCTGTTTTGGACGCGCAGATGATAGCTGGTGGCCCTAGGCTATCAAACACCTGCTCATCGACAATAAGCCCCCATGCCGAGCGCGCAGACAAATACGTCCGTGACAGCCCGGGTTATCGGCCAGCCATCGCATTCCCTTGAGAACCTTCCCCAAGGCTCACGCGAATTATGTGAACGCGTTAATGAAAACGAATCCTGTCGACTCGGCAGCCGAGCTTTTCGAATTCGCCGATAAATTGACTAAGTCGAGATTAGTCCTCCTAACTTCACACCATTCGTCTATTAATTGACGACAATAAACAGGATCCAATCATGGCCGCTTGCCACCTTTTACACGGCTAAAACATTGATTTACGAGGCTTCCCCTCCCCCTTGAGCACTTCGATCCGACCGGTCCGCACCGGTTCTGTATCGAGGACCGACGTACGGGCAGGCTGGCACCGCGCTGGGCTGACCTAGAATCAGTTGAGAGGCGCGGGGAGCACATCGTCATGTGTAAACCTTTGATAATTATTCGTATTCATTTTTTCCCGCGAGCCTTGTCTACCGTTTGGAAACGTTCGTCCCGCCTGCCGGCGCTGTTGATGGGAAAGCCCCCGGGGCCGCTGGTAGCCAATGCCTGGACGGGCACCCTCACGGCCTTCCGGCGTTTCCCGCAGGCCACTGACAGTTTTGCAAGGAGGTCAGGAACATCATGACTGACCAGAAAACACCAATAAGCGTGATGTTGGTTGATTGCCGTCCCCTCGTGCTGGTGGGCCTTCACGACTTGATCAATGCCAGAAAGCCCCGGATGGAGGTGACCGGACAGGCCACCACCTATACCCATGCGCTGGACCTTGCCGATCAGTTGCGGCCCCATGTGATTTTTTTCAGTTTCTTCCCGGATGCGCTGAATCCGCTGGAAGTCGTTGCAGAACTCAGCCGTAACACCGAAATGAAAGTGCTGCTGCTCAAGGGCCTGTACGAAGCCGTCCCGGCTGCCCAGGCGATAGAGGCTGGCGCACGCGGCATCGTGCTGGCGGAAGACCCGACGGAGTCGATTGTCCAGGCCATCCTCAAGGTTCACCACAGTGACGTCGCAATGGATAGAGCCTGGGTTGGCGGCCTTTCCGGCTATGCCGCGGCCGGGCACGTCCCCTTGAAATGCAACGTGGAGCAGGCGAAACAGGCGCGGTTGACGCTGCGCGAGAGAGAACTGATCCGCGCCATCGTGGGAGAGCCGTCCGCCAAGTACGTGAGCATTGCCGGTCGCTTGGGGATCAGTGAGCACACTGTGCATAACCACCTCAGCAACATCTATCAAAAGCTTGATCTGATCAACCGCATCGACCTGCTGATGTATGCGCAGAAACACGGGCTCAACCACGAAGTACCACCCAATTCCGTCTGGGTAAAACTGGATTGAATTTCAAGTCGATATAAGAAGGTTTGCCCCTCGGCACCGCAGAAAAATGCGAGGGTGGTTTCCTACACCACCCTCGCATTCGTTCATGCGCGCGATACCTCAGGCGCTAAAGAAGAGGTCGCTATTCTGAAGGTCGACCCCGACCACGGTGATGGTCGTTACCTGTCCAGGCTCGGTCACTGTCACGATGCTGTCTGCGCCGGTGTTGTCGATCTGGAAGGCGTTCTGCACACCGTTAATCACCAGTTTGTCTTGCACTCCACCGCCCACATCGAAGCCGGTGACCTGGTACAGATTGTCATTGATCGACAGGTCGATGTTGAACGCATCTTGCTCGCCGATCGTGCCCACCAGCGTGTAGTCGAAGGACGCGTCGGGGTCGTTGGCAAACAGGTTGGCGTCAAACGTACTGGTCGCCGAATCGCCATCCTTGTCGGTCAGTGTCGCGCTGAACGTCAGCTTGACATCGCTGGCCAGGCTCTCGCTCTCCTGAATGAACTCGATCACCGGGATCTTGATCTTACCTAGGCCCATCGTGAGCTGAACAGCATCAATGAGCTCCGAGTCCGATCTCTCGATGAGGAAGGACGTCTGTCCTTCAGCCTCCGAGGTCAGATCAGCGGCAAGAACCTTCGTCGGTGGACCCGAAGTCGTGCCGTCCTCGTAGAAGATCGTGTAGTACAGCTCCTCCGTTGCCGGGTCGTACCCCTGCGCGTTGTCGATGAAAACTTTCATGCCCGTCAACAAGGTCTCGGGATTGATGACGAAACTCTCGTCACCGTCATTGATGCCTGCCGTCCCGTTTCCATCCAGGTTGTTGTTGCCGATGCCGATGCCGGACGTGCTGACGTTTAGGTTTGCGGCGCCGATGAATGCAAACCCGCCGGCTTCTATCTGCGCTTCGGTGAGGTCGGGCTCTCCCTGCGCGATGGCGGAAAATATGTCGCTTGAGGCAGTGGTCGCGTTAACACCAAAAAAGACAATCTCCTCAGATGGCGAAGGAATAGCCGGGTTGTTCGTCTCCGGAATCAACAAGGTGCGCACTGGATCCGGGCCGCCGGCCGAGAGCGCGCCGTCGGCACTGCTGAGCACGATCGTCGAATGGAAGCCTTGCACCAGATCCAGTGCATACGTGCCATCGGCGAAGGCGGTCAGCGTGTAGTCGACGCTGGTATTGGCTGTTGCGGCGTTGTTGTCGAAATCACCGGTCAACGTACCCGCAAAATGGTAGGCGCCGTTGATATCCGGTGAGCTCCCCTGCTCGGTGAGCGTACCGCTCCCGGTTACCGTCGTGTTGTTTGGCCTGACGAGAGTGAACTGGTTGTTCACCAACGAAATATCCAAGCCCGCCGCACCCAGCCCGTCGGCTCCCGCCGCGCTGGTCCAGAATCCGTACTGTGGAAGGAGGCTACCGGTCCCGATCAGGTTGCCGAACGCGAGTGATGGCCCGTCGTCCTTGAACACCAGGTTCTGCCCGATATTGAGGGTTGCCTGGACGCTGTCGCCATCCCCATCGGTTTTGGTCGCGGTCAGTTTCACCAAATCATCCGAGGCCAGACTCGTTGAGTCATCGGGATCGTTGATATTGGGATGCACCACCGCCCGGAGCTGATCGAGCGTGACGCTGCCATTGGCGGCCACGCTGACCGTGAACACCAGATCGTTACTCGTGGCCGTGCGGCCTTCAACCACCGTGCCGTTGAGCGACAGGATTACCGCCTGGCCCGTGGCCGTGTCGGTCATACCGGTCGCACCGGCGCCGATGCTCAGCGCATAGGTCAACGTGCCCGCCCCGTCGGCGCCAAACGCCGAATCGAAGTTGGCCGCAAAGCTCGAACTGGCGTCGGTTGTCAGGTCCGTCTCGTCCACGGTCAGCGTTGGCTCTTCACCCGTGGTGCTGATGCTTGGTCCATCGTCCTTGAACACAAGAT